>UQSB01000005.1 GCA_900543505.1 uncultured Collinsella sp.
AAGCCGCCACCGTTGCGGCCGCCACGGTCGCCACCGCGACCGCCGCGGTCGTTACCACGGTTGCCGCCGAAGCCACCACGGTTGCCACCGCGATCGCCATAGCCACCACGGTTGCCACCAAAGCCGCCGCGACCGCCACGGTCGCCGCCACGGCCACCGCGCTCGTCACGGCCGCCGCGAGGACCGCGGTCCTCGTCCAGGCCCATGGCGACGAGCGGAGCGATAACCTTATCGAGAGCGGCCATCAGCTCGGTAGCCTCCTCGTAAGAAAGCTCGGGCAGGAGCTTCTCCTTCTTGTTGGCAAGCTCGACCAGGCCCTCAGCGGCATCCTCGGCAGCGAAGACAACGATCTTGCGCATATCGCCCTCGGCGTCGTCGATGCGGCCGACCAGATCGGCAGCCTCGGCCTCGGCCATCAGGCCATCGAGCTCACGAAGGCGCATGCCCAGCAGGTCGGACATTTCCTTCTGCTCCATCTTGGGCTTGAGGTCAAGAAGCTTGATGGCGCGCTCGATGTTCGCCATGCGCTCGGCCTTGGCCTCCTCCTCCTTGGAAATAGCAAAGCGACGGCTGCGCAGCAGGCGGGCGGCCTTCTGCATCTTGTCCATCAGCTCTTCGTCATCGTAATCAGCGGCGGCCTCGACAACCTCGGCCTCCTCGGCGGAAACCTCGTCAGCAGCCTCAACCTCGGCAGCTTCGGTCTCCACGGTCTCGACTGCCTCGACCTCGGCAGCCATGGTCTCGTTCTCGGTCTCGTTCATGATCTCTTCGTTCTCAGACATGAGACTCCTTCTTGGCCCTCTCGGGCATCATCGCCCCATTCGCGGGGCCCGTCGCGCACTCTTTGCGCTTTATACATTCATGCCTCTCGGCAAAACGTCCATTAGTTTATGGTGTCGCCATCCAATCTAGCTGCAGAATCTATGTGCACACATTAATGCGACATGTGCGACTCGCGGCGAGCGTACACCAGCGACACCGCGAACCCGACAACGGCAATCACGGCCGCCACGCGCACGGCGGCTGCAAATCCTATCGCCTGGGCAACGTCCGACGCAACGCCTGCGGCGCCAGCAGCCACCGCAGAACTCGAAAGCAGGCCGATAAACAGCGACGGACCAAACGACGCGGCAATCATGTTCCACGTGTTAAGCAATGCCGTTCCGTGAGGATGCTCAGCGGCGGGAAGCGTCTCCAAACCGGCGGTCTGCGAGGGGCTCAGTACCAAACCGACGCCGGCATACACCACAACGGTCAGCAGCACGACAACGCCGATGTTCATGCTTGCCGCGGTCATCGAGATTGCCGTCTGCCCCACAGCGATCAGGGCAAAGCCGACCGGCAGCAGCGGCCACGCACCACGGGCATCCATCACGCGTCCGCCCACAATCGAGGTCGCGGCGTTGCAGGCGATCGCCGGCAAAATGAGCAAACCCGCGACAAGTGCGGTCATGCCGTATGCGCCCTCAAAATAGAGCGGCAACAAAACGCTCATCGAGAACGTCGTCATCATCGACACCACCACAAGCAGGCATGCAGGCCAAAAACGAACGCTCGCCATGGGACGCACGTTAAGCACCGGATGCTTGAGCTTGAGCTGACGAACCGCAAACAGGCCGAGCACCACAACAGCGGCGAAAAGCGTCGCGATACCGGCCATCACATTGGTCGAGAACTCGCCTACGGAATACACGAACGCCGTAATGCCGGCGGCGAGCAAAACAACCGACGGAATATCGAGCGTGGCGTTCGAGCGCTCTCCGACATTCCGAACGAGCTTTGCTGCCGCCGCGGCGACCACGACACCGCCCACCAGCGGCACTACGAACACCGCCCTCCAGCCAAACAACGTGCACATAAGACCACTAATCACGGGCCCAAACGCCGGCCCTAGCGTAATGCAGGCACCGCCCAGGCTCAGATACAGACCGAGCTTCTCGCGCGGAGCACAAGATAGCACCACATTCATCATGAGCGAAAACAAGATGCCCGATCCCGCAGCCTGCAAAATACGACTTGGCAGCAAAACGGTAAACGACGGGGCGACCAGGCACAGGACTTCTCCGGCGACCATGCATCCGCATGCGAAAAACAGCAGCTTGCGCGTCGAGAAACGACCGGACAGAAAGGCCATGATGGCCGTAAAGATCGACGTCACGATCATGTATCCCGAAACGAGCCACTGCGCCGTGGCAGCGCTCACCGAAAAGGCCGCCATGATATCGTGCAGTGCCACGTTAATGATGTTCTCGTTAAACGCGGCGACAAAGGCTGCAATATACATTACGACGAGAAACGCCGCAGTGGCCGATGGCGCTACTTGAACTTGTTGCTGAGATTTGCTCCCCATGCATTTCCTTCCTCTTGGAACGACAGTCGCATCGCCCCAGAGGAACAGTCCAGGGCGAAAATGAGCCCTAGACTTACGCCAGACGCCGCACACGACGAATCTGACAACATGGTCCAACGTCGAAAGATTGTAACGCGGACGCGCAGCTTTCCTTCCGCGCTATTATTAAAAGTCCACGAAAGCACGAGACATGAGGAGCCCGCCATGATTAAGCCCATCATGAAATCCGAGTTCTTTTTGCGCCTGCCTTCCGAAGACGCGGGGCCCGACGATGCCGCGACCGGGCAGGACCTCCTGGATACGCTCCATGAGCATGAGCACGAGTGCGTGGGCCTTGCCGCCAACATGATTGGCGTGCGCAAACGCATCATCTGCGTAAAGGACGGCAACAGGGCGCTGCTGATGTACAACCCTCAAATTCTTGAGCAGGTCAATTCCTATCAGACGAGCGAAGGATGTCTCTCGCTTGCCGGCGAGCGCCCCTGCACCCGCTATCGGCGCATTAAGGTGGAGTATCTGGACGAGAACTTCGTCCACCGCATCAAAAACTTCTCGGGCTACACCGCCGAGATAATCCAGCACGAAATCGACCACTGTTGCGGAATCGTTGTATAGTTCCGCCGTTCTACCGAACGGCGGACCGCTTGACGCTGCGCGAGCCGCATTCACACCAATCTGACGTTCAGCTTCAAGGGCGCGACCAAAAGGTCAGCGCCCTTTCGCTTCACGTCACCTTGGCGCAAATGCGGCTCGCTCGCTGTCGTTTGCCTATCCTGCGACGCTTCAGTTCTCGCGGCGGCACATATCTAATCCCCTACGACTGGCGATAGTGATCGAAGAAGTCAGCCAAGTCTTCGAGGGACTCCTTGAGCACTTCCATGCGCGGCAGGTACACGATGCGGAAGTGGTCGGGCTCAGCCCAGTTAAAGCCGCCGCCGCGCGTGATCAGGATCTTCTTCTCGTGCAGCAGGTCAAGGGCGAACTGCTCGTCATCGGTAATGTTGAACTTCTTCACATCCATCTTGGGGAAGATGTAGAACGCCGCACGCGGCTTAACCACCGAGATGCCGTCAATCTTGTTGAGCGCCTCATACACAAAGTTGCGCTGCTCGTAGACACGGCCGCCGGGGCGGATGTAGTCGTTGACGGACTGATGGCCACCGAGCGCCGTCTGAACGATCGACTGAGCCGGCACGTTGGAGCACAGGCGCATGTTGGAGAGCATGTTGATGCCCATGATGAAGTCGCTCATGCAGCGCTGGTTGCCCGAAAGCACCATCCAGCCAATACGATAGCCCGCGATCATGTGCGACTTGGACAGACCGCTAAAGGTGACGCAGGGCAGATCGGGAGCGAGCGAGGCAATCGAGACGTGCTCGTAGCCGTCCATGCACAGGCGGTCGTAGATCTCATCAGCAAAGATCATCAGCTGATGCCTGCGTGCAACCTCGACGATGCCCTCGAGCGCCTCGCGCGGATAGACGGAACCCGTGGGGTTGTTGGGGTTGATGATGACGAGGGCTTTGGTCGCGCTCGTGATCTTGGACTCCATATCCTCCAGGTCGGGATACCAATCCGCCTGCTCATCGCACAGATAGTGCACGGGATGACCGCCGGCAAGGGTTGCGCACGCCGTCCAGAGCGGATAGTCGGGGCTGGGGATCAGAATCTCGTCGCCATTGTCGAGCAGCGCGTTCATCGAAAGCTGAATGAGCTCGGACACGCCGTTGCCCGTGTAGATATGCTCCATCTGAACGTTGGGCAAGCCCTTGATCTGCGAATACTGCATGATCGCCTTGCGCGCGGAGAACAGGCCACGCGAGTTGGAATAGCCTTCGCAGTCGGGCAGCTGCTGGCGCATGTCCTTGATGACCTCATCGGGCGTGCGGAAACCGAAGGGCGCCGGGTTGCCGATATTGAGCTTGAGGATGCGCTCGCCCTCGTCCTCCATACGGGCGGCCTCGTCGACGACGGGACCGCGCACATCATACAGGACGTTATCGAGCTTGGTGGATTTAGAAAAAGTACGCATGGTGGTGCTCCTTGCAATTTGAGCTGAGGGATGGGGTTCGGGCTTGGAATCGTTGCGGGGTGATGATGCCTCGCCTTGATCGGCGTCGCCGGCAAGCAGCCAGGTAACATCGACCTCCAAAATACGGGCGAGCAGCTCAGCCACATCGCGCCGCGGAATCGTCTTGCCGCTCACATATTGGCTCATCTGACTCTTGCCGAGTTTTTTGCCGAGCATCTCCGATGCGCGGATCACGTCCGACTGGCGAACGTCGCGATCGGACATAGCCTGTCGCAGACGATCGCTAAACGTCTCTTGGGCCACTAGAACCTCCTTGCTGGCAAAGTTCAATTTATACAACACGAATTGAACCTGAGTTCAATTTAGGCAGCAGTATAGCGCCGTGCTATTTCGAAAAGTTCAATTTCAAAAATAAAATGAGCAAGACCTCGAGATTTATCCAAAGGCGATAACGACGTGCACGCATTTAGAGGTATTCGAGGAAACGAGCGGCGGCAAGCGAAACATCGGCCGTTCGATATATGGCGTTGATCTGCCGATGGGGATGCCCTTCGAGCGGACGCACAGCAACATCAAACTGGCAGCGACGCAAGATGAGCGCGGGAAGAATGCTCACGCCCAAGCCATCCTCGACCATAGCCATAATCGCATAGTCATCCCAAGTCGACAGTTTTGAGCGCACCGCCAGCCCCGCCCGACGGAATAGCGGCGTAATCTCGTCATCGGTACCCCGTTCCAGCAGAATAAACTGCTCTCTTGCCAAATCGGTAAGAGAGACGAACTCCGCCGTGGCAAGCAACGAATCTGTCGGCACCACCGCCATCAGCTCATCACACACTAAAGACCGTGATGCCATGCCGTTTTCTCGGGGCTCACGCGGGATAAAGCCCAGGTCGCAGCGCCCCTCCGCCACCCATTGTTCAATCTCTGAGTAATCGCCCATCAGCAACTCATAATCGACGTCCGGGTGATCGGCGCGAAAACGCGCTATGACCGGTGGCAGCACGTGGGTCGCCACACTCGAAAACGTACCAATGCAGATCTTGCCGCGCATGAGCCCACGCATCTCGTCCACGTGTCGCTGCAGGCGGCCAAACTCCTCGCAGAGCGCCTCAACCGCCGGCATGATCTGCCGCCCATCGGCAGAAAGCACCACACCCTCGCGGCTGCGGTCGAGCACCTTAAAACCCCAATCGGTCTCAAGGTCGCCCACCATGCGGCTCACGCCCGACTGCGAATAGCTCAGCCGCTCGGCGGCGCGCGTAAAACTGCCGGCCCGCACGGTCTCGAGCAGAACCTGCATCTTTTGAATATTCGTTTCCACGGCACCCCTCCACCTTTACATGAGTTTTTGTCATGTTATCCATGCATTATATTCGCTTTTCTTCTAAAGCCAGTTCACCCATAGTGAACATGTTCGGATATAGAGGGGATGTCAGCACATGAACAATGGATTGTTTACGTACTTAGCAGCATTGCTATTGTTTGGCTCCAACGGCATCATCGCCGCTGCCATCGCGCTGCCGAGCTCCGATATCGTACTGTTGCGCACGTTTTTGGGCGCTCTCACCCTTGCCGCCGTCCTCTTCATAACCAAGCGCCATAACCTGCAGGCTCCGTCTCGCCCCCGCGAGGCCGCAGCGCTCATCGTCTCGGGCGCCGCGCTGGGCGCCAGCTGGATTTTTCTGTTCCGCGCCTACCAGACGATCGGCGTCGGCGTATCCTCGCTGCTGTACTACTGCGGCCCCATCATCGTTATGGCCCTCTCCCCGCTCATTTTTGGCGAAAAGCTGACCGGCAGCAAAATCGCCGGCTTTATCGCCGTCGCCTGCGGTGCTTTTCTCATTGCAGCGCAAGGTCTAGGCGGCAATATGCCCATTGCGGGCATCGTCTGTGGAATCGCCTCGGCCTTCTGCTATGCATTGATGGTCATCGCCAGCAAGGGTGCGCCTCACATCGAGGGCCTCGAGAACTCCGCACTCCAAGTGAGCGCCGCCTTTGTGACCGCACTGGCCCTCACGCTCATCACGCAGGGCGCTCCCTCGTTCCTGTCCGCCGGCGTCGCCGCCAGCATTGATTGGCGCGCCGTCGCTATGCTCGGCGTCGTCAACACCGGCATTGGTTGCCTGCTCTACTTTAGCGCCGTCGCCAAGCTGCCCGTTCAGACCGTCGCCGTCGTCGGCTACCTCGAGCCGCTTTCGGCGGTCGTGTTCTCAGCCGCCCTTTTGGGTGAAGCCATAACACCGGTCCGCCTGATGGGCGCCGCGCTTATCATCGGCGGCGCGATTTTTTGCGAACTCGCCGGCAAACGCGCAAACGCCAAGGCTGGCATCGCCCAGATAGCACGTGCTTAAAAGCCCCTGCTTTGAAATGCTACCTGCGTAGATAAATAATCCCCAGCTGAGGATTATTGTCTAAAATATCCCGATGTGCCAAACTGCTCTTGTATGTATAAAGACGGCATAAAGTTTTTTGTCCTAGACAGATAACCGGATGTCTAAGGGAGTCCTCGTGGCACACAACAAACTGGAGGCAAACCTCCAAGACCAGCGCGGGCAAGGCGGGCACGGAGCCATCCCCCTCTCCGCTGGCATGCTGCTCGTAACGCTCGGCGTCGTCTATGGCGACATCGGCACGAGCCCCATGTACACCATGAAATCAATCGTCGCCAACAACGGCGGCATCGGTACCGTCAGCGAGGACATGATCCTGGGCGCGCTTTCGCTCGTCATCTGGACCATGACGCTCGTGACCACGGTCAAGTACGTGGTAATCGCCATGAAGGCCGACAACCACAACGAAGGCGGCATCTTCGCCCTGTTCAGCCTCGTACGCAAGGTGGCACCATGGCTGATTCTGCCCGCCATGATCGGCGGTGCGGCACTGCTTGCCGACGGCATCCTCACCCCCGCCGTCACGGTCACCACAGCCATCGAGGGTCTGCGCACCATCGAATGGGGCCATGCGCTGCTGGGCGACGGGCAGACCAACGTCATCATCATCACCATCATCATTATCTGCGGCCTATTTGCCATGCAGCGCGCCGGCACCTCGTCAATCGGCAAGCTGTTCGGCCCGCTCATGACGCTGTGGTTCCTGTTCCTGGCAGGCGCCGGTCTGTTCAACATGCTCGGCAACCTGTCCATCTTGCGCGCGCTCAACCCCATCCGCGGCATTATGTTCCTGTTCTTGCCCATCAACCATTCGGGCATTATGGTGCTCGGCTTTGTCTTCCTGTCGACAACCGGTGCCGAGGCACTCTACTCGGACATGGGCCACGTGGGCAAGGCAAACATCTATGCATCCTGGCCATTTGTTAAGGCGGCCCTTATCCTCAACTATCTGGGTCAGGGAGCTTGGCTACTCGCCAATAACTCCAACCCCCAGATGCTCGCGATGGATATCGTCAACCCGTTCTATATGATGCTCCCCGAGCCCCTGCGCCCCTTTGCCATCGTGCTTTCGGCCGTGGCGGCCATCATCGCCTCACAGGCGCTCATCACCGGCTCGTTCTCGCTGGTATCCGAGGCAACGCGCCTCAACCTTATGCCGCACCTGCGCATCCACTACCCCAGCGACACCAAGGGCCAGCTCTATATTCCACTCGTCAATAACATCATGTGGGTCGGCTGCATCTTCATCGTGCTGCTGTTCCAAAACTCCGAGCGCATGGAGAGTGCCTACGGCCTCGCCATTACCGTGACCATGCTTATGACCACCACGCTTTTGACGAGCTATATCGCCGGCATTCTCAAGCACAAGCTGGGCGCCTGCGTCTTCGCCCTGCTCTTCGGCGCCATTGAGCTGTGCTTTTTCGCCTCGTGCCTTACCATGTTCTTTGACGGCGGCTACGTAATGATCTTCTTGGCCTCGCTGCTGTTTGGCCTTATGTACGTGTGGCGCCGCGGCACCGCCATCGAGCGCACGCAGACGATCCTGCTGCCCGTCTCCAAGTACATTGACCAGCTCAACCGCCTGCGCAACGACGAGACCTACCCCGTGCTCGCCGACAATCTGGTGTTCCTCACCAACAGCCCCGACCCGCTCACGCTCGACCGCGACGTGCTCTATTCCATCTTGGATAAGCATCCCAAGCGCGCCAAGGCATACTGGTTCATCAACGTGCACGTTACCGACGAGCCCTATACGCACGAGTATTCCGTCGAGACCTTTGGCACGGACTTTTTGTTCCGCGTGCGCCTGGACTTGGGCTTTAAGGTCAACCAGCGCGTTAATGCCTACCTGCGCCAAATCGTTGGCGACTTGATGGCATCGGGTGAGCTGCCGCCGCAGCATCACACCTACTCCATCTACGAGACGCGCGGCAACGTGGGCGACTTCCGTTTTTGTATGCTGCGCAAGATGCTCGCCCCCGAAACGGACATCAACCGCAATGACCACCGCGTGATGGCCATCAAGTACGCCGTCCGCCGCGCCTGCGGAAGCCCGGCACGCTGGTACGGTCTCGAGAACTCGGCCATCATCATCGAGTACGTGCCGCTGTTTGCCCGCATGCGCCCGGCCGTTAAGCTCGTGCGCACCCAAGTGCCGCTCGAGGTTCAGATCGAAGAGGCCGAAGAAATGGAAGTCGACATCTTCTCGGACGACCTGGTCAACGGCAACGAAGCCGGTAAGAATATGAACGTCGATCCCACTGAGCTGCTCGAGAGCGTCGCAGATACGCCCGAACAGCAACTCGACGGACTCGAGAGCACCCAGTTCAACGACGCCAACTTCTAACACGCCACCAGCCATTGACGACAACGGCCTCGCATCTCATAAGAGGTGCGAGGCCGTTTTATGTCGCAACGGACCAGTGAGCTACGAACGACGCGGCTCGGGAACCACGAGCCTATCGGGGCTCGCGCCCTCGGCATCCATCAGGCTCACGTAACGAATCGACGGATCCCCATACATCGCGTAGTAATAATTGCCCGTGCGCGCGCTAAAGCATCCGGTATAGATAGTCTTCTCGAACTTGCCATCGCCCATCCTGGACGCCCCCTCAATCATCACCACGCCCTCGAGCGAGCGGAACATGCGAACGACGTTTTCGGTCTCGCTCTCCTTTTGCGGGTAATTGGCATTGAGGTACGCCGCCTTTACAAAACGGCTCGGCGAATAGCAATCGCCCGGAATGCCGCGCATGCCGGCACCGGCTCCATAGGGCTTAAGCTCGGCGCCACGCCATGTCGCCGTCTGCGGAAAATCGCTTGTGGCGGTGATATAGGTGCGCAGGTTTTCCACGTGCCACGGGAAGGTCGGCTGGTTGGCAAGGGTGTCGACCGGATCGTCGTATACATGCAGGCCGTCAGCCATCATCTCGACCACGATACTGCGCTGGCTGTCGCCGATAATCCAATGGAGCAGCGACACGCCCAGCCCCTCTCCGGCAGATTTGGCGACAATCACCGTGTCGCGCAGCGCGGCCTCGACCTCATCGACCGTCGAGAACGTCGCTGCCACCCACAGGGGAAACTCATAGGCCGCGATATTGGTCTTGCCGTCGACAGGGTCCTCGGCATACTCGGCATAGCCGGGAAAGTTGAGCCCCGCCACAGCCAGACCCGCATCGTTACCACAGTCGAAAAACATGGGATAGTTCTTGTAATCGATGCACATGCCGATTACCGCGTGTGCCGCCGACGCATCGTCGATAAACGAATACGGAATGTGGAACCCGCGCGGCATCACGCGAACCTGTTGGCCGTAGTCAAAGCTCCAGTCGAGGTTGCGGCCCAGATACATGTGGCCAGAATTATCGGTAAATCGAATGCTCGTGCACATAGCGCCTCCTAGCTTTACGGTCCTGCTAAGGTTATTGTCACCAAACAAAAAGGCGCTAAACACAAAAGCCCGGACATGACAACAATGTCACGCCCGGACCAAAAGAGACGAAGTGCGGTGCTTTGGTCCCCTTAGACCAACTTTCCAAGACAGTGGTCGATCATATGCTGGACCATCTGCGCCTCGAAGCCCACAAAGTCCTGCTTGCGCTCGCGCATCTTGCCATCGACGATCTGGTCAAAGGCAACCTTGCACTTGATATAGCGCGTGGACTTGGTGACCTCCTCGTGCGTCAGGCAGCTCTCCTCCATCTTGCTGGCGCCCAGGCCAAACACCAGACGGGGGTTGTAGAGCACGTGGGGCTCGCCGGCGTCGTCCAGGTAGACGCAGACCTTCTTGGTAACGCCGATCTGGTTGGCGGCCAAGCAGCCGGCATCATCGAGCGACTTGATGGTATCGATCAGGTCCTGAGCAACCGACTCGTCCTCGACGGTCGCAACCTCGCAACGCTGGGACAGGATAGCCTCGTCGTGGCAAAGCTCTTTAATCATACGTTCCTCCATAGGGGTCGTTGTAACCGCTTAAGTATACGGTACCCACACATTTTCATGCGATAAATACCGTCCGTCTGTTACAAAGCGCCGAACATCAACATGCGAGGAACAGCAAGGTTGTAAAGGCGATATAGTAAATGAGTTCGTGTCAATCGGCCTAAACTCGGGGCCGAACAAGGAAAGGGTATGCATGGACGAACTTTTTCACGTCAGTGAGCGCAAGTCCACAATCGGGACCGAACTTCGCGCTGGACTGACAACATTCCTGGCGATGGCCTACATCATCGCCGTCAACCCCGCAGTGCTCTCGGGCGCTGGTATTGATGCGGGAGCGCTCGCCTGCGCCACCTGCCTGGGCGCCGGCATCATGACCATCTGCATGGGCATCTTCGCAAACCGCCCGCTCGCCTGCGCTTCAGGCCTGGGCATCAACGCCATGATCGCGGGCATCACCACCACCATGTGCGGCGGTGACTGGCACGTCGCCATGAGCGTTATCTTCCTCGAGGGTATCGTCATCTTGCTGCTCGTCCTTTGCGGCCTGCGCGAGGCCATCATGGACGCCATCCCCGTGGTCCTGCGCCACGCCATCTCGGTGGGTCTGGGCCTGTTTATCGCCATGATCGGCCTGTGCGACGCCGGCATCATCACCGCTGGCGCCGGTACGCTCGTCGGCCTGGGCGACATCGCCTCCCCCACCTTTATCGTCGGCATCATCTCCATCGTCGTGACGGTTGCCCTGGCTTCCCGCAACGTGCCGGGCTCGCTGCTCATCGGCATCATCGTCGCCGTTATCGCCGGAATCCCGCTGGGCGTCACCCATGCGCCCGAGGGCCTCATCGCACCGCTCGACTTCTCGACCTTCGGCGCCCCGTTTGCCAGCACTGCCGACGGCAACCTTGCCATCGTGAAGGTCCTGACCGACCCGATGCTGCTCGTCGTTGCCTTCTCGCTGCTCATGAGCGACTTCTTCGACACCATGGGCACCGCGATGGCCGTCGCCAAGCAGGGCGAGTTCTTGACCGAGGACGGCAATGTCGAGGACATCCGTCCCATCCTGGTCGTCGACTCCGTGGCCGCTGCTGCCGGTGGCTTTATGGGCGTCTCCTCCATCACCACCTTCGTCGAGTCCACCTCTGGCGCTGCCGACGGTGGCCGCACGGGCCTCACCTCCGTCACCACCGGCGTGCTGTTCATTCTCGCCGCGTTCTTCTCCCCCATCGTCACCATCGTTTCCAGCGCCGCCACCTGCGGTGCTCTGGTCTACGTCGGCTACCTCATGATGAGCGAGGCCTCCGAGATCGACTGGTCCGACGTGTCGCAGGGCTTCCCGGCGTTCATGATTGTCGCCGGCGTGCCCTTCACCTACTCCATCTCTGCCGGCATTGGTCTGGGCTTTATCGCCTACGTGGTCGTCGCGCTCTTTAAGGGCGAGGCATCCAAGATCAAGCCGCTCATGTGGATCGCAGCCCTTGCCTTCCTCGTCTACTTCTTTGTAGCGTAGGCGCAAGATTCGCAATACCAAACAGCAAAGCGCGGAGTCGCATCGAGCGGCTCCGCGCTTTGCTTTTAAAGCCAGGCGCCACACGGACGCGCGATGTATTGCTTCGCAAGTTTTGGACGTTTTGCTCTCCAAACGGCACTACCGCCGGCTACATCCTGCAGATATGCTGGGCGTAATCGCATAGGCCCTATGAGGATGGGAGTAACCATGGCCGCCTTGTTCACGACCCCCCAAGCGCAATGACAAAACCTCTGGAGCCCATTTTGTCGAGCCCGACGTGCGCCGTCGCACGCTGCTCGCACACGGCAGCTGGCGCCGCGTGACACGCCGCATCGTTGTAGGCGCCGTATGCGCGCTCACGGTAAGTTCGCTGCTCATGCCGAGCGTCTCGCTCGCGGCCGAGTGGGTGGACGTCGGCGGCACCCAATACAACGCCGGCACCGCGGCGGGCGACGCCGCCGGCACCTGGAGCTGGGACGGCGCCGACGACATGAAGCTCAACGGCTATAACGGCGGCGCGATCGAGGCAGCGGGCAAGCTCAACGTGAGCTACGAGGGCAACAACACCGTCACTAACGACAACGGCCGCGGCATCAAGGTTAAGGATGGCGCGAACGAGAACGCCGAGCTTAATATTCAGGGCGACGCGTCCAGCACGCTCAACGTGACATCTTCTCGTGACGCCATCACTTCCGTCGGCAACATCAACATCGACGGCGCTGGCACTGTCAACGCCACGAGCACCGAGCACGATGCCATCGATGCCGGGGGCGATGTCACCATCAAGGGCTCGGGAAACGTTAACGCCACGGGCGATTCGGATGGCATCAGGGCCGACGGCAACATCACGATCGACAACAGCGGAACCGTCACCGCCAAGGCCACCGAGGATCAGGGTATCGATGCTAACGAGAACCTCATCATAAAGGGCGGCGGCAAGGTAGAGGCAAGCTCTATCAAAGACAATGCGATTTGGGCCGACGGCAACATCGAGATCTCGGGTGGCAGCCAGGTCAAGGCAAGCTCCGAGGAAGACGCCGCCATCGACGGTAAAAACAGCCTCACGGTCACGAACGCTTCCCTCAACGCAAGTGGCGTTGGGTATGGCATCTATGTCTACAAGGGCATCACGCTCGATGGCGCGACCGTGACGGTCCGCGCAAGCTCAGATGGCGGGGAAGCCAGCGCACTCTTCACCGATGAGGACAACATCGTCATCAAGAACGGCTCGACTGTGGATGCGCTCGCAGAAGGCAGGTTCTCGGTTGCAATCTCCACCAGTAATTTCTACTCCGACGAAGCGGGTGGCCATATCTACATCAGCGACTCCGTTGTCAAGGCCATAGCCCGCTATGCCGAGACCGGCGGCGACGGCCCCGACCACTACAGTGGAGACCAAAACGACGAAATCATCCCTGAGTCCGAGGGCCTGAACATCGGCATCTTCGCGCAGACCGAGAAGGGCATCACGCCCGCGACCATCTCGATCGTCCGCAGCAAGGTCACGGCCGAGGGAGACACGGCGGCTATCTTCGCCCTTGCCATGAGCGCGGACGGCAAGGCGATCGGCACCATCGAAATCAAGGACGCCATCATCCAGACGCCTGCAGGCGGCAAAGTCATTGACTATCGCAACAAGGAAGAGCTCAGCGACGGCATCGTCTACGAGGCGGGGCAGACCATTGGCACGGGCGATGCCACGATTGACTCCCCCTATGACGCCGCTGTCGCCAAGAGCACGGTCATCGTGCCTCCCGAGGAGACCAAGCCCGAGGAAAAGCACGGCAAGACCAAGCCCGAGGGTTCCAAGTCCGAGGGCACGAAGACAACCAAGACCGTTGCAGTTGCAGCCAAGGGAGCCAAGACCGTCGGCAAGCTCGCGGCAACCGGCGACACCTCGAACGCAGCCATCGTGGCAGCCGCCCTTGCGGGAACAGCCGCCATCGCCGCAGGCGCCCTGGCGAGTCGCAAACGTTCGTAAACACTTTTTCGCACAGGACGGGTTGATCGCAGCCCTTGCCTTCCCCGTCTACTTCTTCGTAGCGTAAGGGCAAGGCTGCAAAAGCTGAACAATAAAGCGCGGAGTCGCCATGCGGCCCCGCGCTTTTCTTTTAGCGTCGGTCCCTGCGCCGGCGTGCGGCCTATTTCTCCCCCATTTTGGCCATTTTGCCCTCCAAACGGCACTACCGCCGGCAACATCCAGCAGATACGCTGAACCTAGCCGTATAGGCCCTATGAGAACGGGAGCAACCATGGCAGCCTTGTTCACGACCCCCAAACGCAATGACACTACCGCCGGAACCCATGTTGCCGAACCCGACGTTCGCCGTCGCATAGGACTCGCGCACGGCAGCTGGCGCCGCGTGACGCGCCGCATCGTCGTAGGCGCCGTGTGCGCGCTCACGGTGAGCTCGCTGCTCATGCCGAGCGTCTCGCTCGCGGCGGAATGGGTCAAGGTCGGCGAAACCAAATACAACGCCGGCACTGCGGCGGGCGACGAGACCGGCACCTGGTCGTGGGACGGCGCCGACGACTTGAAGCTCAACAACTATAACGGCGGCGAGATCCAGGCCGCAGGCAAGCTCAACGTGAATTACTCGGGAAACAACATCGTCACTGCCGACTGGATCGAAGGCATCAAGGCTTCTCATGGCAAGAATGAGAACGCCGAGCTCAATATCCAAGGCGACGCGGGCAGCACGCTCAGCGTGACATCTACTGAGGACGCTATCCTCTCCACGGGTAATATCAACATCGACGGAGCCGGATCCGTCAACGCCACGAGCGCTGGGTTTGATGCCATCGACGCCGAGGGCGATCTCGCTATCAAAGGTTCGGGCAACGTCAACGCCACGGGCGTATCGGATGGCATCAGGGCAAACGGCAATATCACGATTGACGACAGCGGGGCCGTCACCGCCAGGACTACCAAGGACAAGGGTATCGGAACCGACAAGAACCTCACCATCAAGGGTGGCGGCACAGTCGAGGCAAGCTCAGCCGATGGTGAGGCCATTTGGAGCGGCGGCAACATCAATATCTCGGACGGCAGCCAGGTCAAGGCGAGCTCCGAGAAAGACGCCGCCGTCGAGGCCAAGGGCAGCCTCGCAGCCACAAACGCCTCCCTCAACGCAAACGGTGTTGAATATGGCGTCTATGCCCACAAGGGCATCACACTCGATCATGCAAACGTGACAGTCCGCGCAAGTAAAGGCAGATACGGTGACGCCATTGCCCTCTTCACCTACCAAGACGATATCGTCGTCAAGAACGGCTCCACCGTGGACGCGTTTGCGGAAGGCGAGGTTTCGGCTGCATTCTCCACCAGAAACGATCGACCCAACGAGGAGGGTGGCCACATCTACATCAGCGACTCCGTTGTCAAGGCCATAGCCCGCTATGTCGAGAACGGCGACGGCCCCATCCCCTACAGCGAAAACCAAGATGGTGAGACGAGCCCCGAGCCCCAAGGCGAGAACATCGGCATCATCGCCCAGACCAGCGAGGGCGTCACACCCGCAGTCATCTCGATCATCCGCAGCAAGGTAACGGCCGAAGGAGATACAGCGGCAATCTTTGCCCGTGCCATGAGCGCTGACGGCAAGACAATCGGCACCATCAAGATTGAGAACGCCGCCATCCAGACGCCCGAAGGCGGCAAGGTCATTGACTATCGCAAGCTCCGTGACGGCATCTACGAGGCAGGCCAAGCCATCGGCACGGGCGACGCTGTGATCGACTCCCCCTATAACGAAGCTGTCGCCAAGAGCATGGTCATCGCACCTCCCGAGGTAGCCAAGCCGGAAGACCCCAAGCCCGACGAGACCAAGCCCGCAGAAAGCAAGCCCGCGGAGTCCAAGCAGAACCCCAAGCCTGAGGGCTCAAAGCCGACCAAGGCCGTTGCGGCTTCAATCACGAAAGCCAAGACTACCGGCGTGCTCGCGGCAACCGGCGACACCTCGGGTGCGGCCATCGTGGCAACCGTCCTTGCGGGAACAGCCGCTATCGCCGCAGGCACCATGGCGAGCCGCAAGCGCTCTTAGACGCCTCTGCGCACATGGCAGCTCCCGCGAAGGCCCCGAGTCCCAGCACCGTTTAACAACGCCACCGCCGAGCTCCCCTCCGGCGGTGGCGTTTTCCATATGCGTCCGCAGGGTATGCACGAGATTGTCTTTTGTCTAGCCCAACCTGCATGAGCCGGCGTGCGACAATGGGGGCCGTCGATATCACAACGCCGAGAGAAGCCCGTCATGGAAGCGCATCAAAAGCAGATAACCGTTCATGCACAGCATGCCGAAAGCGCACCAGTCATCTATCTTCCCGTGGTCATGGGCGACGGCGCGGAGGTTTATGAACGCTGCCGAGAGCTCAACTGCCCGCCCTTCACGCTTGTCGGCATTGGCAGCCTCAACTGGAATCGCGAGCTGAGCCCCTGGGGATGCGACGGAACCGTGCGCGATGCCGAGCCCTTTGGCGGTCAGGCTTCCGGATTTCTCGATGAGCTGTTGAACTGGATAATCCCAGAGGCCGAGTCGTCGCTTCCTCAGCCGCCCACCTGGCGCGGCATTGCCGGCTACTCGCTCGCGGGCCTCTTCGCGCTCTGGTCCCTCTGGCAAACCGACGCCTTTAGCCGCGCCGCAAGCGCATCGGGGTCGTTGTGGTTTCCCGACTTTGTCGATCGCGCCAGCACGGCCCCTTTTGCCGGCAACCCGCAGGCCGTCTATCTGTCACTCGGCAAAAAGGAGACCAAGACACCCAACCGCATGATGCGGCATGTACTCGACGACACACGCGCGATGGAAGCGTTGCTCGTCGCGCGCGGCATTCCAACAACGCTGGAGCTCAACCCCGGCAATCACTTTGCCCAAACCGATCTGCGCATGGCACGTGGCATCCACTGGATATTGACGCATTAAAAATGACGCCCGCGCGTACGCATGGGCGCCATTTTTTGATTCAGCTGGACGCAGTTGTTACTCAGCAGCCTCCTCAAGCTCGGAGACATCAAACTCAAAGTCGTTACCCGGTAGGATGGCATTGAGCACAATGCCCACCAGCGAACCCACGGCAAGACCCGAAAGCGAAATGGTCACGCCGCCCAGCTCCAACACGATAGCACCGGCAGTGCTGTAAGCAATGCCGAGTGAAAGCACCAGCACCAGAGCGGCCACCAGCACGTTGCGGTTGTTCTGGAAATCGACCTGGTTCTCGATGAGGTTACGCACACCTACCGCACTGATCATGCCATAGAGCACGAGTGACACGCCGCCGATCACACACGCCGGCATGGCCGCAATGACAGCCGCGAACTTGGGGCAGAACGAGAGCACAATGGCGCAACACGCGGCAATGCGAATCACGCGCGGGTCAAACACACGCGTCAGGGCAAGCACACCGGTGTTCTCGCCATAGGTGGTGTTAGCCGGAGCGCCAAAGAGCGATGCGAGAATGGTCGCCAGGCCATCGCCAAGCAGGGTGCGATGCAGGCCGGGATCGGCAATGTAGTTGCGCTCGCAAGTCGAGCCGATAGCGGAGATATCACCAATATGCTCGATCATAGTCGCAAAGGCCAGCGGCATGATGGTGATGATGGCAGTCGTGGCAAGGCCGCTATCGAACTGAGGCCCAAAGAGCGCAAACACGGTGTTGTCCCACACGATGGGCAAGCCAACCCAGGGAGCGGCTGCGACGCCAGAGAAGTCGACCTCGCCGAGCGCAGCCGCAACGGCATAGCTCACCACAACGCCCAGCAGAATCGGCACGATCTTGACCATGCCGCGGCCCCAGATGTTGCAGATGACGATCACAGCCACAGCGACAACGGCAACAAGCCAATTGGTCTGGCAGTTAGCGATGACAGAGCTTGCCAAGATTAGGCCGATCGAAATGACGATGGGGCCGGTCACCACCGGCGGAAAGAAGCGCATGACGCGCTTGGCGCCAAACGCGCGGAACAGGGCCGCCAGCACCGGATAGAGCAGGCCGGCGCAGGCTACACCCAGGCAGGCGTAGGGCAAAAGCTCGGCCTCGCCGTTGGGCGCGATTGCGGCATAACCGGCAATAAAGGCAAACGACGAGCCCAAGAAGGCCGGTACCTTGCCGCGCGACAGGAAGTGGAACAGCAGCGTGCCCAAGCCGGCAAACAAAAGCGTTGCCGACACCGAGAGACCGGTGAGCACGGGCACCAACACCGTGGCGCCAAACATCGCGAATAGATGCTGCAGACCGAGTAGGAACATGCGCGGGCGGCCGAGCGATGACGCATCGTAGATGGCATCGGCGACGGCGGGCGTCGAAGACTGGGACATGGATGTCCTTTCGAATGGAAGGGCGATCGGGCATGTTGGATAACCTGCCCGAACGATACGATCCGAACCATTGTACGCGATACGCAGTGCCTCGCACGCGCCGCCACCTGCAAACGCTAGCGCTATTTCCAAACGCGTTCGGCGATGCGCCTGACCAGCGCGATCTTCGCCCACTGCTCGTCCTCGGTCAGCTTGTTGCCAATCTCGCAGCTGGCAAAGCCACACTGCGGAGACAGATACAGGTTCTCGAGCGGAACATACTTTGCAGCCTCGTGAATACGCTCAACGATGGCATCCTCATCCTCAAGCTCAGCGGCCTTGGTGGTCACTAGACCCAACACGACCTTCCTGCCGGGGGCAACATACTTCAGCGGCTCAAAGCCACCGGCGCGCGGTGTATCGAACTCAAGGTAGAACGCATCGACGTTCTCGTGTGCGAACAGATACGGCGCGATGGGGTCATAGCCGCCCTCGAAGGCATAGGTGGAGTGGTAATTACCACGGCACACATGCGTGTTGATGACCAGGTCGTCGGGCTTGCCCTCGATGGTGGCGTTGTTGAGCGCCACGCCCAGCTCGGACACCTTTTGCAGGTCGACCGGGCTCATACCAGTCTTTGCCGCAAAGTCGGTATCGCAATAGATGCCCCAGGTGCAGTCATCAAATTGAATGTTGCAGCAGCCTGCGGCATACAGGTCGGCAATCACGGTACGGTATGCCGCCGCGATGGCGTCGGCGAGCTCTTCGTCGGTCTTATAGACAGCGCGCAGGCTCTCCTGCTGGCCATCGCAGCGGTCGAGCGTGACTTCGGAGAACGTCTGGATCGGCGCCGGAATGGTTTGCCGCGTGACCTGGCCCTCCCCCTCGAGCGCCTTGACAAATTTGAAGTGCTCGACAAACGGATGATTCTCGCCGCAAATGGGACCGGTTACCACGGCGGTGTCGGCGGTGGTCTCCTCATCGTGGAACATATAGCCCGTACGCGAGGTGCGACGCTCGACGCCGTTCAGCCCCCACATAAAATCGAGGTGCCAGTAGCTGCGGCGGAACTCGCCATCGGTGATGACCTGCAGGCCGGCGGCCTTTTGCTTTGCCACCAAATCGCGAATGGCATCGTCCTCGACGGCCTTAAGCTCCTCGGCATCAAGCGTGCCTGCCGCATAGGCAGCGCGGGCATCCTTTACGGTCTGCGGACGAAGAAAGCTGCCGACGATATCAGCGCGAAACGGCGCGTTCGGTTGAATTGAAGTGCTCATAGATATCTCCCTTTGCATTGGTTGCTTTACTGGGACAGAGTATGAGCGCTCATATGGCCATCGTAAAATATACGTTTATAACAGTTTGATATAGATGCTTCCTATATCAGTTGGGACTGCCATAAAGAGATTTGACCCGTGCAGAACGCAGCAGTCTAGATGTGCTGACGAATCGCGTCGATATAGGCTTGGCCGTAGCGCGTGAGTGTCGTGTTCTTGCGCGTGATGATGCCAATCTCCATGTACTCGTCCACATCGAGCGGAATCGAGATGATGCCGGGGCCGTTGAGCTCGTGGCTGATCACGCCCGAACACACCGTGTAGCCGTTGAGTCCCATGGCCAGGTTGAACAGCGTCGCACGGTCGCGCACGCGGATATTCTTGCGGCGCTCAAACGTCGAGGTCAGCTCTTCGGAATAGTAGAACGAGTTATAGCTGCCCTGCTCGTAGGACAGGAACGGGTAGTTTTCCAGATCCTCGAGCGTCACGCTGGAACGGTCCGCCAGTGGATGGTCGGCGCATACAAAGACATGCGGCGTGGCGCAGAAGAGCCCCTCGAATACGAGCTCGTTGGCGGCGAGCATGCGCTCGATAACCTCACGGTTATGCTCGGATAAGTACAGAATGCCCAGTTCGCTTTTCATATGCGCGACGTCCTCGATAATCTCGTGAGTCTGCTCCTCGCGCAGGGTAAAGTCATAGCGCGCAGCATCGAACTCACGGATCACATCGACAAACGCATTAACGGCAAAGGAATAGTGCTGGCAGCTCACACTAAAGTGCGGCACCTGCTCGGATGCGCCCTTGTACTTGCCCTCGAGCAGGTCGGCCTGGTCGAGTACCTGGCGCGCGTAGCCCAAGAAGGTCTCGCCTTCCTCGGACACAATGACGCCCTTGTTGGTGCGCTCAAAGATGCGCACGCCCATCTCGTTTTCGAGGTCGCGAATCGACGCGGTAATCGAAGGCTGCGACACAAAGAGTCGGCGCGAGGCCTCGGTGATGCTACCGCATTCGGCAACCTTGACAACATACCTGAGCTGCTGAAGCTTCATGACTTTCTCCCTAGACGTTCACGGCGCCAAGACCCGCCGCGTCCATCTGGCGCATAAACGACGGCATCTCCCCCGTCGCGGCGCAGGCGGCAATCTGATGCAGAGCCCCGGCGACCGCATCATCTGCCGCAGCGCCAATATGCCAGCGCGCCGCCGCCGTAACGGCCTCGTTGGCATTGGCGACTGCAACGGAGTTGGGAACGGCATCGATCATGGGCAGGTCGTTATCGGAATCGCCAAATACGGCCACCTCGTCGGGCGTCAGGCCCAAAGCGCGCGCCAGCTCCAGCGCAGCACAGCCCTTGTCCCAACCGGCCGGAAGGATGTCGAACAGGCGCACTCGGTTGTTGGGAAACACAAGCGAGAGTTCCGGCACCTCGGCGGCAACGCGCTCGCGTAGCTCCGCGAGCTCCTCACGCGAACGGGCACTCCAGATATTCGCCTTAAACACCGGCGCGTCATCGACAACGGGACGACACGGGGCCTCTTCGCCTTTGAGCCACGCATTGCCGCCTGATTCCATGGCGCGGCGCACGCGCTCGGCATCACGTGTCACGCAATAGGCATCGTTATCCCAAAAGTCATCACCTAAGCTGTAGACCTTCAGATAGGTATCGTCGGTTTCTTCTTCCAGATAGGCGGCCAAACGCATAAGCGCGTCGCTATCGGTCGCACGTGAGGCGACCGCTTCGCCGTCGACAAACATCACCTGGCCGTTACAGAACGCACCGGTCGAAAAACACTCGGAACGATTTTTGAACATCCAGCCCATCGCGGACGGCTGACGGCCCGAAACCGGGCCAAAGTGCAGACCCGCCGCCTGCATGGCATGGATGCCCTCAATGGCGTAGTCGCTGGCGCCGTCATGCCCGGCTGGAATCAGCGTATCGTCCATATCGGTCAGCACAAGTTTGATCATAGGGTCCCCCAGTCGTTTTCATCGTAACCATTGTACCGATGCGCTAGTATAGGGAACAACAGATTCGATGCGGGAGTGCCGGCGGTGCAAACCACAAGGCTGAGAGGGCATGGGGCCCAATCCTTTGAACCTGTCAGTTAATGCTGGCGTAGGGAGCATGCCGCCTTTACAGGGGCGCTGTCTATGCACAGCGCCCCTTTTCTATGCCAAGGAGGCATGTGCAGTGATCGATTCGAAACAGCTCAAGCAACAAGTGATCAAGGCCGTGGACGAGATTCGCGCCACCAATCCGATGGCCGGCTCCATCACCAACACGGTGACGATCGACTTTGTCGCCAACGCACAGCTCGCCGTGGGCGGATCGGCCGCCATGGTCTATCTGCCCGACGAGGGCGAGGCGCTCGTTGCCGGCGGCGGCGCCATCTATCTCAACATGGGCACACTCTTCCCCATCTACGAGCAGACGATTCCCCGCGCGGCCAAGGCGGCACACGACGCCGGCAAGCCCTGGGTGCTCGATCCGGTTGGCCTGGGCATCGGTAGCCTGCGCACCCAGCTGGTAAACGAGCTCAAGCAGTACAAACCCGCCATCGTGCGCGGCAACGCCTCCGAGATTATCGCGCTCGCCGGCCTGTGGGGTCTTGAGGGCGAGGCGGCTGATCTGAGCCGCGTACGCGGTGTCGACACCACCGACACGGTCGACGCCGCCCGCGATGCCGCCGTGGCGCTCGCCCGCTACACCGGCGGCGCCGTAGTGGTCTCGGGTGAAGTCGACCTGATCACCGACGGCACGACCGTAGCCAAGTCCCACGGCGGCAGCCCACTCATGTCCAAGATCACCGGCTGTGGTTGCTCACAGGGCGGCGTGCTGGCCGTGTACGCCTGTGCTGCCGATCCGTTTACGGCAGCCATCTGCGGCACCGCCGTCTACAACGTTGCCGGTACGCGTGCCGCTGCTGTCGCCGACGCGCCGGCAAGCTTTAAGGTCGCCTTTATCGACGAGCTCTACCGTGCGACCGCCCAGGACATTGCCGATAACCGACTCGAGCTCGAGGAGGCATAAGCCATGTCCGAGCCCGCAACCAATGCCGGCATGAACACCCTGATCGCTGTGGCCATTGCCCCATGTGGCACCGGCGACGAGCTGTCTGCCGAGGTCGCCGAAGTCGTGCGCGTCATTCGCGAGAGCGGCCTTCCCAACCGCACCACCTCGATGTTCACCGAGATCGAGGGCGACTGGGACGAGGTCATGCAGGTCGTGCGCGACGCAACCTTTGTGTTGGCGAGCAAGGGCATCCGCACCGAAGTCGTGCTCAAAGCCGATATTCGACCCGGATTTACCGACACCATGACCGGCAAACTCGAGCGCATGGAAGCACAGATCAAAAAGCAGGAGGAAGCACGATGAGCATCCGCGACAACCTTGATATCTCGGCCTATCTGGTACTCGGCCCCGAAAACACGCTCGGGCGCCCCGTGGGCGATGTGGTGGCCCAGGCACTCGATGCCGGCTTTACCTGCATCCAGGTGCGCTCCAAGGTGGCAAGCGCCCGCGAGATCATCGCGCTGACCGGCGACGCCGCGCAGGCAATCGCACAGGCTGGCAAGACCGGTCAGGTCGCTTTGCTGATCGACGACCGCCTGGACTGCGTACTCGCCGCGCGCGAGCAGGGCATTGCTGTCGACGGCGTGCACGTGGGCCAGAGCGATATTCCCGTCGAGGTCTGTCGCAAACTTTTGGGCCCCGATGCCATCGTGGGCCTTTCGGCCCGTTGCGAGGAGATGCTCGAGTACGTCAAGACCGCCGACATGAGCCTAGTCGACTACCTGGGCATCGGCCCGCTCCACGAGACCGAGACCAAGCGCGACTGCGGACGCGCGGCCGACGGCTCTATCATCACCAAAAGCTTTGAGGACCTGGCCGCACTCCACGCGGCAAGCCCCGTGCCCATCGTGGTGGGCGGCGGCGTAAAGATGGCCGACCTGCCGCAGCTCAAGGCCACCGGCGTCGACGGCTTCTTTGTGGTGAGCGCCGTCTGCAGTGCCGACGACCCCTACGCCGCTGCCAAGGAACTCGTCGACACCTGGCAGCAGGCATAGGCCTATGCCGAGCAGCTGCTCCGCAGCCTCATACCTTCGACAGCGGAAAGCGCATCCCAGTTTGGACCTTCATTCCGGGATGCGCTTTCCATATAGAGGCTCAACGGGAAACCGCATCCCAGTCTGAACGCATATTCCGGGACGTACTTTCCGAAACCCCACCGCTTGGGAAACTGTAACCCGTTCTGAGCGCTCATTCTGGGACGCGCTTTCCGCCGAGTCCACGGCAGCTTGCCCTACCCCGCCAGATACGATTCCAACGCCGGCAAGGTCGCCTCCGCATCGCGGCGACCAATCTGGTAGATGCGTTCAAGTTCATCGGGCTCGCGACACAGCGACGGCACCTTCACCGATTCGCTCGGCCGCACCACAAAGATCTCGCCAGCGGCCTCGCGACGTGCCAGGTCATCGAGCGTGGCATTGTAGACCCCATGTCGACGCTCAAGCGCCGCAACAAACTCCGGATAGTGACGATACACGCGACGCAGCATAGGCATCACGCTATTGGGCTGCTTTACAAAGCCCGCCGGCTGCGTCAGCACCACCACGTTGCGGTCATAGCCTTGCTCAAACAGCCAAGCGCTGGGAATGGAATCGGCAACACCGCCATCCAAGTACTTACGACCCTCGATGGCAACAGGACGCGTCGCCACGGGAATCGCCGACGATGCCCGGATCCACTCAATATCCCGCTCGTCGCCATAGGGCAGGTCGTGGTAGACGGCCTTGCCCGTCTCGATATCGGTACACACGCACGTAAACCGCATGGGGCAGGCGCGATACGCCTCCAGGTCGATGGGATCGCGCTCGATGGGCACCTCGTGATAGGCAAAATCGGCATTGAACATATCGCCGGTTCGCAGCCAGCTGGTCACGCTCGCATAGCGTTTGTCGGCGCAATAGGCCTTGTTATAGCGAATGGCGCGGCCGATCTGGCGCGATTTAAAGTTGTAGCCAAACGCCGCGCCCGCCGAGACGCCCACCATATGGTCACAGGTCAGGCCGCACTCCATCCATACGTCGAGCACGCCCGCCGTATACATACCGCGGTAGCCGCCTCCCTCGAGCGCAAGCCCCACCGTGGGCGTCGTATCTGGCTGTGCCATGCGACCATCTCCGTTCCTGCGTTTTAAAACGAAACAAGTATACCCGTCAACATATATCGCCTCAGTCGCATTTTCATCGAACATCGTCGCGTTACCGTTTGGCGAATAATGGCGAATAATGGCCGCCCGCAACATGGGCACCCCTGCATAATTCCATACACTTGTTTATACTACTCAGTAGTTATCAGCAACGAACGTCAGCCGACAAATAAACCCAACGACGCAGCAAGGCGGGGGCTTGGAAACACGCGAGGCGTTGAGCAACAACGCGTGTGCACAACGAGCTCGCCCGACGCAATCCGCCCCGACCCCAGAAAGCCGCCTACAGCATGGATACCCCCAGCAATTACACTGAAACGCTCGAAAAGACCGTCCGCGACCTTCTCAAGCGTCAGGAGGATCTGGTCAGGACCGCCTTTACCGACCAGCTTACCGGGCTTGGCAACCGCGGCGGCTTTGCCCGTTCCCTCGAGGAGCTCTGGGAGCAGGACACCCCCGTTACCATGGCGTACATCGATATCGACAATCTCAAGCACTGCAACGACGTCTTTGGCCATGACGAGGGCAACCGCTATATTTTGCAGGTAAGCCTCTATCTCAAGCTGTATATGGAGGTGGACGAAGCGGCGTTTCGTCTGGGAGGCGACGAGTTTGCCATCCTGTCTACGATTGCAACCGAGGACGACCTCGCCGAACGTCTGGAACGCTGCCGAACGGTCCTGCTCAAAAACAACGATGCCGAGATGCCTCACTCGTTTAGCTACGGAGTGGCACACGCCGACCCCGCCCTGGGCGAAGCCCCCAATCGCTTGACGAACGATGCCGACCATCGCATGTACGACTACAAGCTACGTCATGCCGTGCACCTTGATCGACGCAATATCGCACAAGCCCACACCGACGACTTCGAAATAAGCGATCGAATTTTCGACGCCCTTTCGATGCTCAACGAAGGCCGTTATTTCTTTATCGAGAACTTGGACAAACATCGAACCCTTTGGTCACAAGGCGCCTTGCGCGATCTTGGTCTTCCTTCGGAGCATATAGACAACTGTCACGATTATTGGAAAACGCGTGTCCATCCCGATGACCTTGAGGCCTATACCAACGACATCGACCAAATCTATGACGGCTCCAAACATCGTCACGTCATGCAGTACCGCGTGCGCAATGCCGCCGGCGATTACATCCTCGGCCGTGCTCGCGGGTTTCGTATCGACGGCGACGGAAATGTCCCCTCGCTCTATGTCGGCGAGCTCGTCAACCACTCGCTTGCCGAGACCGTCGACGCCGCCACGGGTCTCGGAACGCAGCGCACGCTGATCAACGCTATCGATGCCTGCCGTCGCGACCGTTGCGAGACGGGGCTTATAGCAGTGCGCGTTCGCGGCACGGCAAAGCTCAACGAGCTCTACGGGGCCGAGGCCGTCGACAACATGCTCGCCGAATACGCAGGCCGCATGCTGTCGATTACTCGCGGCAGGAGTCGCGTCTTCCGTTCACGCAACGCCCAGTTCGTCGTGCTTAGCAACAATTTGGATCACGAAGCATTCGAGCAACTGATCCAACATCTCAAAGAGGCCGTTTTCGCTCCCGTTCGAATCGCGGGCGACACTATTACCCCCGTCTGTCTTGTCGTTCCGGCCTTTTACGAGCACCTGACCAATCAAACGGCCGCCGTTTTAGGCGAACTCGACCGTCGCATTCGCACGGCCGGCGGGCTTGTTCCCAACGACAGCCTCCCCATACCCGAGGTGGAGCGCAAAAGCGCCATCGCCGAACGCATCGATCCGCTCACGGGTCTCTATCGACCCAGCGAGTTTATGCGCCGCGCCAACGAATTTCTCGAGACAAGGCACAACGGCGCCTGGTGTATCGCCACCGTCGATATGGGGCACATGCGACTGTTCAACGAATGGCACGGACAGGCCGAGGGCGACCGCGTACTCGCCGATGTGGGCACGGTTCTCAAGGACATCGAGAATGCCGCCATGGGCGTCGCAGGGTACTGGGGCCAAGACGATTTTTGCGTACTCATCCCCTTTGAACACGACACCGTCCATCAGATCTATAGCCGCATTCGCCAGGCCGTGGCCAAGCATGATGACGGCGTGGGCTTCTGGCCGTCCATGGGCGTCTACCCCATCGACTCCAACGAGGAAATCACCATCGATGCGCAGGCCAAGGCCATGTTTACCAATCGGCGCGCAAAAAACGACTTTAAGGAGCGCATTGCCATTTTCCGCCCCGAGGAATACGAACACGAAATCGCGTTCCACCGCACGCTGACCGAATTCCAGTATGCGCTCTCAAACGGCCGCATTACCTACTACTTGCAGCCCCAGGTCGACATGGAAACCGGCGAGATCGTTGGCGCCGAGGCGCTCACACGCTGGATTGACAAGGATGGCTCCCTCATTTCACCTACCACCTTTATCCCCGCTCTCGAGGAAAGCGGTTTTGTGGTGACGCTCGACAAATATGTTTGGCAGGGCGTCGCCTCGTGGCTGCGTGAGTGCATCGATCGAGGGCTGCGCGTAGTTCCGATCTCGCTCAATGTGTCGCGCGTGGATATCCTTGCCTGCGACGTCGCCGAGCATATGGGGGCGCTTGCCGCCCAATACAACCTACCGCCCGAGCTCATGCGCATTGAGATCACCGAGACGGCTTATACGGGAGAGTCCGAGGCCGTGGATAAGCTGACGGCCGACCTACACACTCGCGGTTTCTCGACCTACATGGACGATTTTGGCACCGGCCAGTCTACGCTCGCGATGCTCAAGAACGTCAACGTCGACGTCATCAAGCTTGATCGCACGTTTGTGCCCACCGACCGCGATCAAAGCCGTAGCGCGCAAATCGTTTCATCAATGCTCGAGATGGCGCAATCGCTCCATCTGCCCGTTGTAATCGAAGGCGTCGAGACAAACGAGCAGGCGAACATGTTGCGCCAAATGGGTGCCCGCTACGCACAAGGGTTCCTCTACCACCGTCCCATGCCGGTGGAGGATTTTGAGGCATTGCTCGATGGCGGCGCCGGCAACTGATACGCTCGCGCGCAAAACACCACCGTCTAGGGGAGCATTTGTCCCCATTGGCTAACTCATATCCCCAATTCAAACCGAATTGGGGATATGATACGGGGCGTCCTGTCACCCAAGGAGGTTATCCATCATGAACGAGTCGTATCGCCTGGGCGAGCAATCAATCATTACCCATCTTCAGCGACTCGCGAACGGGGCCTCGACCGCCGAGCTCGATGTCGCTGCACTGCCCACGGAGCTGCGCGCCATCGGCGAGCAACTGCAGAAAACGCTCGCCGTCCTGCAACAAGAGCGTCAGCTGCTCGAACGCAGCGCCTATATCGACTCGCTCACCAATCTTGGCAACCGTGGCGGACTCGACCGCCATGTCGATCAGCTCTGGCGCAAAGGCACCCCCTTCACCTGCGCCTATATCGATATCGACCGCCTTAAGCATTGCAACGATAAGTTTGGCCACGCCGAGGGCAATCGCTACATTCTGAGCATCTGCCGCGCACTCACCGAGACAATGGAGCACGATGAGCTGCTGTTCCGTATCGGTGGAGACGAATTTGTACTTATATCCCCCACGACAGACGAAGCCGAGCTCGAGCAGCGCCTGGAGCGGACGCGTGCCAATCTTATCGAGGCAACATCTGACGGCAAGGCGCCCATGATCGCCAGCTTTAGTTTTGGCTGCTCGCGCGTCGACCCGCTTGCAGGCGATACGCGTCGCCAGATGACAAAGGACGCCGACCGCAAAATGTATCGCTACAAGCTCATGTACCGTGTGCAACAACCGGAAGAAGGCGATGCGCCGCAACGCCCGGTCACCGAACAACCCCCCCCCTGCAACGACCGAGTGTTCCAAGCGATCTCCATGAGCTCCGAGACGCGCTATCCGTTCATCATTAACCTCGACACCGGCGAATCGCAATGGTCGGTTAATGCCGTGCGCGATTTTGACCTACCCTCCCAGCATCCCTACAACTCGCTCGATATATGGCTTGCCCGTGTTCACCCCGAAGACCGCGACAACGTACGTGCCGAGCTCGATATGGTGGTAAACGGCACGTGGCACTTCCACTGCATGCAGTATCGCGTCATGAATACCGCCGGAAAATACGCGCTTTGCGACTGCACAGGTTACCGCCTGGACGGCACCGATACCGAGCCCAACATGTATGTGGGCATTGTCACCAACCGAAGCTTGGCAGATACGACCGATTCCGTGACCGGTCTGGGCGATATCCATGCCCTGGTCAACGCCATTGGCGAGATGCGCCGCGTGGCACGAAACGCGGGCTTGATCGCCATTAAAATCGACGAAATCGCACAGGTCAATGCCCGCTTTGGCTTTGATGCAGGCGACCGCGTTTTGGCAGAAAGCGCCGCCTGCCTCATGGATTGCTCGCGCGGCAAGGGTCGTCTGTTCCGCTCGACCGGACCGATGTTCGTGGCGCTCTTTGACGAGCTTGATCCCGAAGAGACCGACGCGGTTGCAGACGAAATCGAACGGTTCTTGGGATCGCCCGTGCTCCTCGGCTCATTTGAATATCAGCCGCCCCTTCGCGTGGCGACGCTTCATCTGGACGCCGTCGACCGACAGCCCGTTTCCATTTTGAACGAACTTAATGCGCTGATTAGAGAGGCGCCACAGGTACCGGGCACCAAGCTGGACTAGCGTTATGGAGCGCGATGCGAAACACAGCCCGTTTCGCATCGCGCCCCACGCCATCTGCCCGCTCGTGCGATAATCCTCCGCAGAAGTCACCGACAGCAGAGGGAGTTAGTGATGAAGGTTCTTTTGGTCAATGGCAGCCCCAAGGCAAACGGCAATACCGCCCGCGCACTCACCGAGGTCGCAGAGCAACTTAATGCAGAAGGCATTGATACCGAGGTGTTTCAGCTGGGCGCCAAGCCCATTCGCGATTGCATCGGTTGCGGCCAGTGTGGCAAGCTTGGCGGTCGCTGCACTTTTGACGACGACGTGGTCAACGAGCTGATCGCTGCCGCCGAACAGGCCGACGGCTTTGTCTTTGGCTCGCCTGTCTACTACGCGCACCCCAGCGGCCGCATTCTCTCGACACTCGATCGCGCATTCTATGCCGGTAGCAAAGCTTTTGCACACAAGCCGGGCGCTGCCGTCGCCGTCGCCCGTCGCGGCGGTACGTCGACAACGTTCGATGTACTCAACAAGTACTTCACCATCAACCAGATGCCCGTGGTCGCCTCCACCTACTGGAACAACGTCTTTGGCGCTGCGCCGGGCGAGGCCGATGGAGATGCCGAGGGTCTGGCCACCATGCGAAACATCGGCAAAAACATGGCCTGGCTGCTGCGTTGCATCGAGGCGGGAAAGGCCGCCGGCATCGAAGCGCCCCAGGCCGATCGCGCTAGGACCAACTTCATCAGGTAGAACGGCGGAACCAAACAATGAACGTGCAGATCTTCGGTACCAAAAAGTCCTTCGATACCAAGAAGGCCCAGCGCTATTTTAAGGAGCGCCGCATTAAGGTGCAGTTTATCGACCTTAAGGAAAAGGAGATGAGCAAGGGCGAGCTCACGAGCGTGATGCAGGCGGTTGGCGGCATCGACAAGCTGCTCAACCCCAAAGCCAAGGACGAGGAGACGCTCGCACTCATCCAGCACCTCACCCCCAGCCAGCGTTTCGATAAGCTGCTCGAGAACCAGCAGGTTCTGGCCGAGCCCATCGTACGCAACGGCAAGAAGGCCACCGTCGGCTATTGTCCCGATGTGTGGGGAGCCTGGGAGTAGCCTGTGTTATTTGTCGGCGCGTGGGTATAAGAGCTGGCGTTTGGCATAAGATTCAACTGTAAGCCATGTCTAACAAAGGAGGGCACATGCCCAACAAACCCGTGAAGATCATCATGCTTACCGGCTACCTCGGTGCCGGCAAGACCACGCTGCTCAACCACATCCTCGCCAACGACGGCGGCATCCGCGCCGCCGTGATTGTCAACGATATCGGCGAGATCAACGTCGACGCTAGCCTTATCGCCGACGGCGGCCTTTCCGAGACCGACGACCTCATCCCGCTCACCAACGGCTGCATCTGCTGCACGCTTTCGGACGACCTGGCCAACCAGCTGCAGGGCATCGCCGATTCGGGCAAGTTCGACTACATCATCATCGAGGCCTCGGGTATTTGCGAGCCTATCCCCATCGCCTACACCATCTCGAGCTTCTGCGACGAGGCCAAGGTGGGCGGCGAGCCCAAGCTCGCGCTCGACAACATCGTGGCCGTGGTCGACTGCGCCCGCATGTACGACGAGTTCAACGGCGGTCGCGACCTACTGGCAGAGGATATCGACGAGGACGACATCGAGAGCCTGCTCATCCAGCAGATCGAGTTTTGCTCCACGCTGATCCTCAACAAGACCGATACCGTCACGCCTGAGCAGATTGCCGAGCTCAAGGCCATCGTGCGCAGCCTGCAGAAGGACGCCGTGATTGTCGAGGCCCAAAACGGCGAGGTCCCCATGGAGGAGCTGCTCGACACCGACCGCTTCGACTTTATGCGCGCCTACAACTCCGCCGCCTGGATCGAGGCCATGGAGCATCCCGAGGAGCACGACGACCCCGAGGTGCTCGAGTACGACATCGAGACCTTTGTGTACTCCCGCCGCAAGCCGTTTGACCTGCAGAAGTTCACCGATTTTGTTGAGCAGGAGTGGCCCGACGAGGTCATTCGCGTCAAGGGCCCGCTGTGGCAGACCGGCGATCCGGACATGTGCTACATGTTTGAGCAGGCCGGCCACCAGATGCGTCTGATGGAGAACGGTCTGTTTGTCGACTCTGCGCCCGAGGGCGAGAAGCAGAAGATTATCGACGAGAACCCCGAGATCATGCAGATTTGGGACGACGAGACGGGCGACCGCATGACGAGCCTGTGCATCATCGGCCGTCACATGGACAAGGATGCGCTCATCGCCGCCCTCGATGCCTGCCTGACCGACTGGCACCGCGCCTAGGTTTATCGAAGCGGGCATTTTCCGCCCACGTAACCGCCAAACCACCACGAAGGTGCCCTTCGTGGTGGTTTTTCGTTCTGAGCCAAGGAGATTCATGTTCAATATCGTGCTGTATGCGCCCGAGATTCCGGCCAATACGGGCAATATCGGCCGTACCTGCGTGGTTACCGGTGCCCGTCTGCATCTGGTGGAGCCGCTGGGCTTTTCGCTCGATGACAAGACGGTACGTCGCGCCGGCCTGGGCTACTGGCAAAACTTGGACGTGACCACCTATGCCGGCTGGGAGGATTTCCTTGCGCGCAACGGCCTCTCCCCCGCCGACGAGCGTCTGCATCTGCTGACCAAAAAGGCGCGCCGAACCTATGCGCAAAGTACCTACCGAGACGGTGACTATTTGGTCTTTGGCAGCGAGAGCTCGGGCATTCCCGAGGAGCTGCTCGCTGTGGCGCCCACGCGCTGCGAGCGCATCCCCATGCTGCGCGATTGTGACTCACTCGACAACGCCGAGGCCTGGGAAGCCCACGAGGAATCGCTCGGGCATACTGAGGACGGCAATGAGGCCATCCTTCGGCAGGATATCTGCGGCAATTTCGTCAATCCGGACGACTACCGCATCAGCGCACTCAACCTCTCCAACAGCGCCGCCATCGTCCTCTACGAGGCCCTGCGCCAGACAGGCTTTCCGGAAATGTGACAAAGGGACTGTCCCTTTGTCACATTCGGTTATAGGTAGCGACCGGTAATGCTTGCGGAGCAGGCTGCGATGTCGCCCGGCGTACCGGCGCAGACGATTTGCCCGCCGGCGTCGCCACCGCCCGGGCCCATGTCGATCACGTAATCGGCGTTGCGGATAAGGTCGAGGTCGTGTTCGATCACGATAACCGTGGCGCCCTTGGCAACGAGGCCGTCAAACACACTCAGCAGCACCTGAACATCGAGCGGATGCAGACCGATCGTGGGTTCGTCGAACACAAACACGGCGTCATCCTGCACGCGGCCCATCTCGCTCGCAAGCTTAAGGCGCTGTGCCTCGCCGCCCGAAAGCGCCGGCGTGGGCTCGCCAAGCGTCAGGTAGCCTAAGCCCAGATCGTGCAAGGTCTGCAGGCGCGCCTGGACTTTCTTGAGTCCCATCGTGGCATCGAGGGCCTCGTCCACACTCATGTCCATGAGCTGCGGTAGCGTAAGCAGGCTGCCGTCCTTGCCCTCACGATGGATATGCGAGGCCGCGTCTGCATAGCGTGAGCCGCGACATGACGGGCAGACGATCTCGACATCGGGCAAAAACTGCACGTCGAGCGATATCGAACCCGTGCCATCGCACGTAGGGCAGCGCAAGGCGCCGGTGTTGTAGCTAAATGCGCCCGCCTTGTAGCCGGCTGCCTTGGCCTCGGGCGTACGGGCGAAGGCACGACGCAGCTCGTCATGGATGTCGGCATAAGTCGCCACCGTCGAGCGCACGTTGGCGCCGATGGGCGTGGCGTCAATCAGGTTGGCGCGTGCGATGCCCTCGGCGTCGATCCAGCGCACATGGCTTGGCAGGCGCTCACCAGTTGCCTGAGCCTTGAGCGCCGGGATGAGCGTCTCGAGCACCAACGTCGTCTTACCCGAACCCGAAACGCCCGTCACCGCGACCAAGCGACCGCGCGGGATATCGACTTCGAGCGGTTTGACGGTATGGATGGCATCGGTCGCCATGCGGATATGGCCCCGGTCGAACATTTCGTCGTCAGCCACCTGCGGCCGCAAGCGCTTGGGCTCCGAGCGCAAAAACGGGGCGATGCGGCTGTCCTGCGATTGCTCGACCTCATCCACCGTACCGGCGGCGATTACATGGCCGCCGCCTGCTCCCGCAACGGGGCCCATCTCGACCAGATAGTCGGCTTCTGCCAGCACGCGCGTGTCGTGGTCGACAACAACCACGGTATTGCCGTCGACCACCAGATCGCGCATTACGCCTACCAAGCCGTCGACGTTCGCGGGATGTAAGCCAATCGAAGGCTCGTCCAGCACATACAGCACGCCCGTCGATCGGTTGCGGACCACGCGGGCAAGCTGTACGCGCTGGCGCTCACCCGTGGAGAGCGTGGCGCCGGCGCGGTCGAGCGAAAGGTAGTCGAGACCCAGATCGACCAGGCGACGGGCCGTGCTCAAAAACGAATCGCAGATATCCGTCGCCATGGGCTGCATCTCGGTCGGCAAGGATGCGGGCACTCCGCGCACCCACTCAATCGCCTCGCCCAGCGTCATGGCCGCCGCCTGCGCCAGATCGATACCGCGCACCTGGGGCTGGCGCGCGGCCTCGGAAAGACGCGTGCCTCCGCAATCGCGGCACGGTCCCTCGCGCAAAAAGCGCGCAACGCGCTTGAGCCCCTTATCGTCCTTAACCTTGGCGAGCGCATTCTCGACGGTATAGACGGCGTTGTAATAGGTAAAGTCGAGCGGCGTGGCGCCCTCGCCATTTTTGGGAACGTAGAGAATGTGCTTCTTAACTGCCGGGCCATGGAACACGATATCGCGCTCTTCAGGCGTGAGCTGGTTGAACGGCACGTCGGTGCGCACGCCCATCTCGCCGGCCACCTGCTTCATCAGGTCCCACATGAGCGTGCCCCAGGGAAGCACCGCGCCCTCGTTGATGGTCTTTGACTCGTCGGGCACCAGGCTCGCCTCGTCCACCTCGCGCATGACGCCGGTGCCGCCGCAGGTAGAACACGCGCCGCCACTGTTAAAGGCAAGGTCCTCGGCCCCCGGCGCATAGAACTCGCGGCCGCACGCGGGACACGTGAGCGACAGGCCCGCGGCCACGTTAAGGCTCGGCTCCACACGCGTCCCGCAATGCGGGCACACGTGATGGGCGCAGCGGCTAAAGAGCAGGCGCAGGCTGTTGTTGAGCTCGGTCATGGTGCCAAAGGTCGAGCGCACGCCTGGCACACTAGGACGCTGATGCAATGCGAGTGCCGCCGGCACGTGCAACACCTCGTCCACCTGAGCATGCTCTGCCTGTGTCAGCCGACGGCGGGTATAAGTGCTGAGCGCCTCCAGATAACGACGCGAGCCCTCGGCATACAGAACCCCCAGCGCCAGCGAGCTCTTGCCCGAACCCGACACGCCGGCAATACCCACGAGCTTTCCCAGCGGAATATCGATATCGATGTCCTTGAGGTTGTGGACACGTGCACCGCGCACCTCGATAGCACTTGGCTGTTGCGACACCGCCATCGCTCCCCTTCCTATTGATCGAATGTGACAAAGGGACAGTCCCTCATGTCACATTACTCGTGCCATAAAATGTGATCGCGAATGTACTTGCCCAGCATAGGCACACTAAACCGGACGAGGCCGTATCCGGCAGCCTCGATGACGCGCTCGCGAATCAGGCTCGCGCGGTATTTGCTCGCCCAACTCTGGGTACGGTCGCAGCGCTCAATGATATCCGCCATGCGCGTCGGCTTGCCCTCGTCTACCGCCATGGCCTCGATAAAGAGGCGCTGCGGACTGCGCAGCCCGTAATACAGAGGCGCGTCAACCGCTTCGTAGAACTCGGAGACGGCATCCGCATGGCCATCCTCGACATCGCGCCTTTCAATGACTTGCGAGCCACGCCGGACAGCAGACCGCCACATGTAATATCCCACCAGCTGAACCATATAGGGATGCCCCATGCTCTTGTGCGCTGCAAGGCCCGCCGTCCCTGCATCAACGCAAAGGCCAGCACATTCGACCGTCTGGATATATGAATCACGCACCTGGGGCAAAGAAATCGCCCCCAACGTACGCTGCTGGGCACGCCGCAAAAACGTCACGCTCGGCTCTTCGAGCAAATCGTCAACCATGCTGGGCAAGCCGGCAAAGACCAGCGCAAGACCGCGTTGCTCGCTATCGGGCAAGCCCGTAGCATCCTGATCTCCGAGCACCTGCTGATAGAGAACGGCGAGAGCCGCCAGTTCCTCGATAGACGCAGATTGAGCCTCGTCAATCGCAAACAGGATGCCCTTACCTGGACCGAGCTTCTTGAGACGCTCGTTGACCAGCCCCCGCAACGTCTCGCCTTTTGCCCGCGCCGCCTCAACCGACATCCGTCCAAACGATGGGCCAAACTCCATTGACGTCACAACGGGCTTATTCGAGCGAAGCGCGTCGGCCAAGCGGTCACATAAGCCAAGCGAAGCGGAATCGGAGACAACCGCCCATCCGCGCTCACTGGCCAGACGTTGCAGCTCCCGCAGGAGAACTGTTTTGCCACAGCCGCGGTTTCCTGTAATGAGCATGAGTCTGCCCGGCGCTCCGGCACCGTTATCGAGCCCTTCCTCAAAATCTTCGATGACCGACTCGCGACCGATGAGTATCGGAGGTCGTTTACCAGCCGTTGGCTTAAAGGGATTTGGGTTCATGTCGGCCTCCTCGGATTAGCAAACGCTGGTAATAGTTATACCAACTTATACCGAGTTATACCAACTCAATGTGACAAAGGGACTGTCCCTTTGTCACATGTGGCCGAAAAATTCCGCGTCGGCGGAGCGATAGGGGCGGAAAGTGGCGGGATCGACCTTTACGTGCGCCGCGGCGGGTACGTCGTACCATTTGACCGTGTAGCCGGCGCCGTGGGCGCAAAAGACCGAGTCGGGCGTGTTGGGCAGATCGGCCTCGGGCTCATAGGCGGCCGCCTCGATGACGCGCTCGGCATCATGGCATGCCGCATAACCGGCGAACTCAAGGTACAGATGTCCGCGGCCGCTCGTGTAGGCAGCCACCTCCAGCGCATAATCCTGTACCTCGGATGCTGGCACGCGACCCACAAGCTTCGCCCGGTCGCCCGCCATCGCCGGCGGCTTGTACTCGGCGCCCATGCGCGTGACATCCGAAAGCGCCACGCACTCCCCCGGCACCTCGAGCTCAAAGCGATACCACGGCTCCAACAACACCGCCGCGCCGGCCTCGCGCGCCTGCATCAAACCCTGGCGAATCGCGCGGTACGTGGCCTGGCGAAAATCGCCGCCCTCGGTGTGTTTGGCATGCGCGCGGCCGCCCGTGAGCGTAATGCGCACATCGGTGATGGGCGAGCCCGTCAACACGCCCAGGTGATCGCGCTCCATAGCGTTGGTGAGCGCCAAACGCTGCCAGTTAAGATCGAGCTCATCGGTCGAGGTGACGGTGCCAAACTGCACGCCCGAACCCGCCGGCAACGGCTCCAAGCGCAAATGCACCTCGGCATAGTGGCGCAGCGGCTCAAAGTGGCCCACACCCTCGACCGGCTGCGAGATCGTCTCCTTATAGAGAATGCCGCCGGGCTCAAACTCGACCGCAAGGCCAAAACGATCGGCCAGCACGCGCTGCACGACCTCGAGCTGTACGGCGCCCATCAACTGCAGGTGAATCTGCTCAAGATGCGTATTCCAGCTTACGCCGAGCATGGGATCTTCGTCCGCCAACTCAGTCAATGCTTTGAACACCGTATGGACGTCGTGTTCGCCCGGCAGCACCGTATAGGTGAGGACTGGCGCAATGACGGGCGCATCGCCCGCGGACTCCGCGCCCAGGGCGTCCCCTGGGCGAACGTGCGCAAGGCCCGTCACGGCGCAGATGCCGCCAGCGGCAACTTCCTGGGCAAGCTCGTATTTCTCACCGTTATAGATGCGCACCTGGTCGATCTTTTGCTCCCAAGTGGAGGCGCCAGAGCATCCCTCGACAACTTGCTTTGCGCGCAGCACACCGCCCGTCACCTTGACCCAGGCAAGACGCTCACCACGGTCTCCACGACTCACGCGATAGACGCGCGCGGCGAACTCCGGGGCCCACGCCTGTTCACGCATCAGCGTGCACATGCCATCCAGCAGCTCGTCCACGCCCTGGTCCTTGAGCGCCGAGCCGGCAAAGCAGGGAAAGAGCCTGCGCTCGGCAACTATGCGCGACAGCGTTGCGACGGAAAGCTCGCCCGACTCAAGAAACTCCTCGAGCGCCGCCTCGTCCAACGCGGCAGCGTCCTCCCAAGCGGCGCCGCCCGCCAGCAGTTCATTGGCATCCAGGCAGTCCTCGGAAAGGCGCTGCCCAAGTTGCGCCAGTAAAACATCGCGGCCGGGATTCTCCAAATCGATTTTGTTGATAAAGACGAACGTCGGGATGTCATAGCGCGCAAGCAGGCGCCACAGGGTTTCGGTGTGTCCCTGCACGCCGTCGTTGGCGCCCACAACCAAAATCGCGTAGTCGAGCGCGCGCAATGTGCGCTCTGCCTCAGCCGAAAAATCCACGTGACCGGGGGCGTCCACAAGCATGACGTGGGTTTCGTCGTGATCGAGCACAGCCTGCGACGAGAAAATCGTGATGCCGCGCTCGCGTTCGATAGCGTTGGTATCCAGGTGCGAGTCGCCGTCGTCCACACGGCCGCGCTTGCGAATGCGACCTGCGTTGAACAGCATGGCCTCGGCCAGCGTAGTCTTGCCGGCATCGACATGCGCCAAGATTCCAACGACCGCTTGCTTCGACATGGCTCTCCTCTTATTGCAAGCCCATCGCACGTGGCAACGGGCACCCTCGTTCCACACTGGATGATACAATTTACGGGCCGGCGGGCGAAGCGGGCCCTATCCCCCGACCGAGCTCATCGCCCCGCGTTGCCGCGCAGCGATTTTCGCAGGTTCGCGCCTTGCGAAAGCCGGCACCTCCCCTTTTGTCTGCCCTGGTTCATCTGGGACAGTAACAACGCGAGCCCCACAATAACGCGTTTTACCAAAAATGGCCCCACTCGGGGCCATTTTCATTTCGATGAAACGCTGGTATGTGACTCGGCCCTTATGCCTCGCGCAGCCAGTCGAACGCAACGCGCGGCGTGCCGTCCGACACATACACGACGCCGGCGCGCTCGAACCCCGCTTTCATGCTCGCGCCTTGCATGGGCAGGTTGTCCGCATGCGTATCGATACGCAGGTGGTCGGCACGCTCCTTGGCAAAGGCAAACATCGCGGCCGCGATACCGTGCACGGTGCCGTCGGACGCCACGCGGTGCAGTACGGCGTACGGAGTGTCGCTGTGCCACTGACCGTCCTCGATGACGTCATAGCACTCGTCCGGGCCCGGCAAAAAGGCAAACGTCGCCACCACGCGACCGTCGACTTCGCACACATAGCTACCGCCCGCGGCGATATCGCTTTTGAGCTGCTCGGCCGAAGGCGTGCCCTCGGGCCACTGAGTGGCGTTGCCATGCGCGCGCATAAAAGCGCGGGCCACGCCATAGATAGCCATGACGGCGGGAATGTCGGTATCAAGGGTTTTTCTGATCATCACGCGACGACCTCACGTTTATTGGTATCACTTTGATTGAGCAATGATACCAGCGTTTGGAGAGGGGCGCGAAGCAGATGGGGAGCAAAAAGCGAGCCGCTTGGTCAAAGGCCAAAAGCGAGTTTTTGGGCGCTGCCACCGGCGGCGATATGAGCGACCTGTTTGCGCGCGAGGACGAGCGCCGCGACGCCCTAGACGCCGAGCGCGATGAAGTCTGGCGCTACAAGTCGTGCGAGCGCAAAAACCGTTACGACACGCGCGCCGAGGCCGAGGCCGTTATGGCCGACTGCGAAAACCGCGGGCGGCGCGGTTTGGCCTGCTACAAATGCGAATACTGCGGCGGGTGGCACCTGACGTCGCACCCTTGGAAATAGACCCCGCATCGACACGGCGCTGACGGAGCACCAGCCATCGCACGCAAGCTACGGGCGCGGCGGCACCAAAACATCGTAACGAACGGCCTTGCCCGCAAGCTGATAGCTCGGCTTAACGCCGGCAAGCAGTGGCCCCTTCACCGGCCGCTTGATAACGACCTTGCGTGGGTGCACCGCAAACGCTGCTTCGACCAGCGTCTCCTCATCGGCACACGGCTGTTCCAGATGATGCAAGAGTTGGAACTTCTTTTTAACCGCCGCACTCTTGGTGCGCTCGGGAAACATGGGATCCAGATACACCACGTCGGGAGCCGCGAGCTCACCGCGCTCGACCAGCTCAGCCGTATGACGAAGGCCGGCAATGCTGTCCTCGCCCGCATGTAAGCGCATGCGCGCCACGGCAGCCGCAAGCGCCGGATCATCCGCCGCGCGGTCCGAGGCATCCTTAAGGAGCGCCGCGATCACGCAGTCCTGTTCATACAGATCGACGGTAAAGCCTGCGGCGGCCAGCAGCAGCGAATCCTCGCCAAAGCCTGCCGTGGCGTCAATCGCCCATGGCTGCTCGACGCCTTTTGTGTGCGCAGCCTTCACCAGCAGCTCTTGCTGCAGTCGACCCCGCTTGAGCCGTGGAAGCATACGACCAAAATCGGCGCGCAGCTCCATCGCGCCGTCGGTGAGCGTGAGGCCCTCGGGCTTCTCGGCCAGCTCAAGCCCCGCGGCCCGAGCAACAGAAAAGGGATCAGCGACGCCCATGGGCACTCCTTAACAAGCAAAACGAATACGCGAGCGCCGTTCATGCCAGCACCCAACCGTCCGCTATTGTCCCACATGCGACATGGCCCACAGCATCCCAATGCAAAGCACCGCCATCAATCCCGTGCACACGGCAGCGATCACGGAATCACTCATGCGCCTTCCCAACGACCGCGGCTCACGCACTTGCTCTGCTCCGTACATCATGGCTCCTCCTTGAGACCAGCTCCTTGTTACGACCTCATCATCTCAGCGCCGCACATGAGCTGCCATCGATTTGGCTTACGTCCAGCTTTCCTTTTTGAAAGGTTGGACCGTACAGGCAAGAGACGCTTTCAAACGCATGCATCGCCCCGTTGAACTACAATGTGCTTCACGATATGTGCCGCAACCTGGGTGCGACAGATTCTCCGCGCCCGCATCGAAAGGACCAGCTATGAGCGCCGCTCGCAAGACACTCAAAATCCTTGCCCTGATTTATTTTGTTCTGGGCATCGCCAGTCTCGTCATTGGAATCGCCGGCATCGCGACCGGCAAGTTCGAGTCCACCTACGGATCGAACGCCATGCTCGCCGCGGCCGTGATTATCGCCAAGGGCCTCATCGATCTTGCCGCGGGCGTTGCGGGCATCAAGGGTGCCAACAAGCCTTCGCAGGTGGATGCTGCGTTTAAGCTCGGCATCGTTGCCGCAATCGCCACGATTGCGCAGGCCGCGCTCACGCTTCCCGCGCTCGGCGGCAGCGCCGTCAATATCGTCGCCTTTGTCATCGTGGTGTACGACCTGTTCTTTGTTCAGCAGGCACACGCCGTTAAGGCCGAGAACAAGGACCGCCTGTAAGCGCTCGCTTCTCATAACCTCTGCAGCCAAGCAACTAAAAAGGGCCGATCGCGCATCTCCGCGGTCGGCCCTTTGCGTTTGCCCAGATAAAACCTGCCAAAATAAACCTGTCCCTATTTGGTAGGTGTTAGCTGTGACGGTACTCGGCGATGATGAAGTCGATATCGGTCTGAAGGGTTTCCAGGTTTGCCAGGCGCTCTTTGTCGGCAGGGCGCGTGCGGTAGTAGTAGGGCGTCATCTGGAACACTGCCTCGATATCGGCCTGCGTCTGGAGGGTGATAGAAGCTGTCACCCGCTGCGTTCCGATTAACTCGAGCTCGGTGGTCTGCGGCAGCTTCTCGTCGTTAAGGTACGGCGTATCGTAGAGCACCTCCTTGAGCCCAAAGAGATGACGGGCACCCGGCACCACGGTGTAGAGAGAGCCCTCGGGTGCCAGCACGCGGGCAAACTCGCGCTCGTTAAAGGGGGCAAAGAGCTCGGTCACCATATCGAAGGCACCATCGGCCACGGGGATATCCTTCATGTTGGCCACGAAGTAGGTCGCATCGCCGCGCTTGGCGGCAAGGCGCACCATCTCTTTACCCAGGTCAAAGCCATAAGCATCCACGCCCGGTACCGCGCCCATGGCACTGGTGTAGTAGCCCTCGCCGCAGCAAATATCGAGCAGCGTCATGGGGCCATTCGCAGACGTTGCACGCCCAGACACCTGCTCGCGCACCAGCTCGACCATTGCGTCGCGCAACGGCGCATAGTATCCGCGGTTCAGAAAGTCACGACGGCTGCGCGCCTGCGACTTGGGATCGCCCATGGAGTCGCCGCTCTTGGACGAGCGCAGCAGATACAGATAGCCCTCGCGCGCACGGTCAAATCGATGTCCGCCCGCGCATGCAGCACCGCGCTCGTCGTCCACCAATGGCTTATGGCAAACGGGACACAACAACATGGCAACTCCTTAGCGCGAACAACACAACGCCCACCATTGTCGCACGCCTCCCCCACCTAGTCATTGGGGACGTTTTGGCCGATTGCCTGCCGGGATAGCTAAAACAGCCCCGTCCCAAAAAGACTACCCGCGCTTAGGAGTATCATCGTCTGCGCAAATAAGCGCGAATGAGCATGTTAGAGATTGAGAGCGTATGGCAGACACCGCATCTAAGCACATTGACATGACCACCGGCTCGCTGTGGCGCAATATTCCCCTGTTCGCCTTTCCCGTCGCCGCCACGAGCATCCTTGAGCAGCTGTCGAACCTCATCGCCACGGTCATCATCGGTAACTTCTCGGGCGACCAGGGAACCCTCGCCATGGCGGCGGTCGGCTCCAATGTTCCGCTTACCAGTCTTATGATCAACCTGTTTATTGGGCTGTCGCTTGGCTCCAACGTGGTCATCGCTAACGCCATCGGCCGCAACGATCAGAACATGGTCAAGCGCGCCGTCCATACCTCGATTCTGATGGCACTCGTGGGCTTTGTCGTCATCGCGCTGGGCGAGATCTTTGCCGAGCCCATGCTCGCCGCGCTCAACGTCCCTGACGAAACCATGCCGCTCGCATCGCTCTACCTGCGCGTCTTTTTGCTCAGCATGCCCTCGATCTTGCTCTACAACTTTGAGGCCGCAATCTTCCGCTCCGTCGGCATCACCCGCATGCCGCTGCAGGCGCTTGCCGTGTCCACCGTCCTCAACATTGGCCTGGACCTCATCTTTGTCCCCGTGCTCCACTGGGGCGTCGCGGGTGTCGCCATCGCCACCGCCATCGCCTATACCGTCAGCGCAGTCACGCTCTTTATCCGTCTGCTCAAGACCGATTCCGTCGTCCGCGTCACCCCACGCGACTTAGGCTTAGACCCCGTCGCCCTCAAGCGCATCGTTAAGATCGGCCTGCCCGCCGGCATCCAAAGCGCCGTCTTTGCCGTCGCTAACATCATCATCCAGTCCGCCATCAACAGCTTGGGCACCGAGGTCATGGCGGCATCCAGCGCTGCCATGAGCCTGGAGTATGTGTGTTACAACCTGCTCAACAGCTTTAGTCAGGCTTGCACTACCTTTGTGGGACAAAACCACGGCGCGCGCCAGATCGACCGCTGCACCAAGACGCTCAAGGTCTGCCTGGTCGAAGGCGGCATCGTTGCACTCACCACCATCGTCATCATCGTCGGTCTGGGGCGCGAGATCCTGGCGCTGTTCAACAGCGACCCCAACATCGTCTCGATCGGCTATATCCGTGTGTGCTCGATCTTCCCGGCATACGCCTTTAGCATGTTCTACGAGAATATGTCCGGCTACCTGCGCGGCTTTGGCATCTCGCTCATGCCCGCCCTCATCACCATGATCTGTGTCTGCGGTATTCGCTTCTATTGGGTATTCTGCGTGTTCCCGCACTTCCGCACCTTTGCGAACATCATGATGGTCTACCCCATCAGCCTGGGCACCACGGCGTTCTTTATGGTCGTGGCGGTACTACTCTGCCACCCGGCACGCACCTATCGCGCCGCCCAAGCCAAAGCGACAGCCCGCTAATCACCACACTCAACGCCACGCCAGTCATTAATTGACAATATGCGAGCTCATATAGTCGATAAAGCGCCTCGTGGCGATAGGCATGGTGTCCCAGCTGCGCCAAGCCGCCACGACGTCGCGCGAGGGAGCATGCACGATGGGGCGCACACAAATATCGGCCCGCATGCCCTCGACGGTACGGCGGTAGAGCATGCTCACACCGAGGCCCTCCTCCACCATCGCCATAATGGTGTAGTCATCGGTGACCTCACTCGTCACATGCGGCGATAGCCCGTGCGCGGCAAACGCATCGAGCACCAGACTCTGTTCGCCCTCATCCAGCAGCACAAACGGTTCGGACGCCAAGTCGGCAAGCGTCACCTTTTCCTTTGCCGCCAGTGGATGGACGGCTGGCAACAGCGCCACCAGCTCGTCGTGATAGACCACGCGTTTCTCGAGCCCCTCGGTAAATCCACGCGCTGTAAAGCAAAAGTCGACCATGCCATCGTGCACCCACTGGGCATTGCGCGTGTAATCGCCCTGCTTGAGGGTAAAGCGCACGCCCGGATGCAGGGCCCCAAAGTCGCGGATCACACGCGGCAACACAGTACGACTCACGTTGGTAAACGTCGCAATGCGAATGTCGGTCGACGAAAGCCCCAGCAACTCCTGACGCTTGCCCTCAAGCTCGGCCTCGGCTGTAACGATCTGGCGCAGATACGGCAGATACTGTTTGCCGTCGCGCGTCAGTGAGACGCCCTGCTTGCCACGCTCGATAATCGTGGTGCCCAGCTCGCGCTCGAGCGCCTTGACGGCCTGGCTCACCGCACTTTGCGTATAGCCCAGCTCGTCGGCGGCACGTTTCAGGCTGCCGCAATCGACCACCATACATACAATCTGATACCGCGATGCCATCGTGCCTCCACATCGATGTAGCCGTAAAACGTTTTGCCAGGGCTTTTTCTTCCAACATTAGTATTTCTTAATCATACTGAAGATACATTCGCTTTACTACATCCATATCTGGGAGCAGAATCCTTTTTGCGAAACCGTTCTGTAACAAAAGGAGTCCCATGGATCGCAAAAAAGCAATCGCGCTCTCATTTTCCGTTCCCGTCGCATGGGGCTTTTCGTACCCCCTCATGAAGATCGGCATGGACAGCATGAACGCCACGAGCATCGTCGCGCTGCGCTGCATCATCGCCTTTGCGGCCTGCCTGCTGCTCTTCCACAAGCACGCGGTGCGCATCAACCGTGACCTGATGGTCCGCGCCGCCATCATCGGCGCCATCATGGCAACCGAGATCACCTGCATGTGCCTGGGCTCCAGCCTCACCTCCGCCTCCACCGCCGGCTTTTTGCAGAGCCTGACGGTCGTAATCGTGCCGTTTGCCAACGCGGCCCTGCTGCGTCGCGCTCCCGAGCGCAAGGTGCTCATCGGCACCGGCATCGTCACCTGCGGCATGTTGCTGCTCTCGGGCGCCGACTTTACCAGCCTGAATCCCGGCGCGATCATCATGCTGCTCTCGGCCTTTATCTATGCCGGCCACATTATCATCGCCAAGCGCTTTGTCGAAGAAGTCGATCCGCTGGCTCTGGGCGTTTGGCAGCTGGGCTTCGGCGGCTTGTTCTCGGGTATCGCCGCATTTACCTTTGGCGGCTTCACGCTTCCCAGCACGCCGAGCGAGATCGTCGTTATCGTTGCACTCGCACTCATCTGCTCTGCCTACGGCTTTATCACCCAGACGCTCGTGCAGCCCCACGTACCTGCCGAAACCACTGGCTTCGCCTTCTCGCTCGAGCCGGTCTGCTCCGCCGTCTTCTCGTTTTTCCTGGTCGGCGAGGTCCTGAGCCCTATCGCCTTCCTTGGCGCTGCCCTCATCCTCACCGGCGTCATGGTGGCAACTGTCGAGCTTCCGCGCCTTCGCGCACATGGGCATGCTCATATGGCGGCAGCGCCCGAGCACGTCTCGTAGACCCCACTCCTCATACAGCCGCGGCATAAAGGTCTCTGACGCCTTTACAATAGATGCCGACAAAGCATCTGCCCTAAAGGAGTTCCATGGACGCTGCAACTCGCGACCGCAACATAGCAACTTGGTTGGGCGATGCGCCGCAGCCGGTACGTGACACTACGAACCAGCTACTCGAGCGCATCGCCCTTCTGCGTGCCGAGCAGACCATCTACCCGGCACAAGACGACATCCTCAATGCCCTCGCCTACACGCCGGCCGACCTGGTCAAGGTAGTCATCCTGGGCCAAGACCCCTATCACGGGCCCAACCAGGCCATGGGGCTGTCGTTCTCGGTGCCTGCGACGCAAACCAAGTTGCCGCCGAGCCTGCGCAACATCTATAAGGAACTCAACGCCGATCTGGGCTGCCCCATTCCCGCCACGGGAGACCTAACCCCCTGGGCACAACAGGGCGTCCTGCTTCTCAACACGACGCTCACCGTGCGCGAACATGCCGCGAACTCGCACGCCAAGCTGGGCTGGAGCACGCTCACCGACTACGTTATCGAACGCTGCTGTCAGCTGCCCCAGCCGGTCGTCTTTTTGGCATGGGGCCGCTTTGCCCAGCAGATGGTCGAGGGCAAGCTCGCCGCGACCGGCGCGGGCAAGGCGGGCGGCAAGTTCTGCCTTGCCTCCACGCACCCCTCGCCGCTTTCGGCCAACCGTGCCACGGCAGAATTCCCCGCTTTTATGGGGTCGCGTCCCTTCTCGGCAGCCAATGAATTGCTCGAGCAAAACGGCAGCAGCCCCATCGACTGGGGCTGCCTCGCTTCATAACCTGCCTAGCCGGCGATCCAATATTGCGGATACTTATTGATATCAATGGGGTCGCCGAGCTCGCCGATATCGCTTATGGCCTCCATGCCCATCAGCGAGCGCAAGCGATTCTCGCACTCCATGATGGGCTCATTTACGGCCTTATTGAGCACATCGAACGTCGGCGACTCAAACGTATCCATGTTGACGTTGCCGAACCACTTGCTCTCAACGTAGTCGGCCTCCTCGTCGTCTGTGGCAACCCCCACCATCTGACGAGACCACGTCTTGAGCAGCGGCTCGCGATCGGCCTCGGCAATATTGAGCGCCACGTTGCCGCCAAACGAGAACGGCATGCTCTCCATCCCGCCCAGCAACTCCGGCAGCAGACAGCCAGTAGGCAGCGTCACCGTCACGCCGCTGCAGCCCGCAAACGCACCGCTCTGGATGCCGACCACCTTATCGCACAGCTCAATCTCGGTGAGGTTCGAACAGTGCGAGAAGGCGTTCGAGTCGATTACGGTCGGTCCCGTCAACACACTCGCTAAATCGGCACGCTCGATATCGGACGGCGCCGAGACCAGCGTGGCGGTACCGTCACCGCTGTCCTCGATCTTCCATTCATCGCTCTCGAACGCATCGCCGTCCGCCTGGATAACCGTAGAAGCCTCGACCAACGGCAGCCCCATCATGGTTCGCAGGCGATTCTCGGGCTCCAATAGGTTCTGAGCCATCTGCGCCCTAACCGCATCGGCCGTCGGCTCCGGACCCTCCCCCATAAACCAATCGGAGAGCATGCCAAATTCCACAACGCCATAATACGTGTCGTAGTCGTCGTAGCCAATGAGTCCGTAGACCCATGCATTGAGATAGTCCTGCTCCATGCCACTGGGCACCGACAGGCGAATGCGGCTGGCCTCCTCTTGGACATCGGTTGCGCCGTCCAAGAAGAAGCCCACACCTGGCGACGGATAGCCCAGCGTCGCGATACCGGCGCCGACCGTCAAGTTCGTAAAGTTGGCATCGTTGCCAAACACCGATGATGCCAGGTAGTTTCGAGAGCCCGCACCCGTAGCTGCGTCGTAGTCGCCATTGGTATCCGCCACAAACGATGCACTCGCGAGCCTCGGGCAGTCCATGAATGCCTGATCGCTGATTTCGATCGTTGCCGCGTGCACAGACGCCGAGACAAGATTCGTACAGCCTTCGAACGCCGACACGCCGACGTAGATATCGTTATCGGGAAGATCGATGTTCAGGTCGCCGGCGATGCCGGAATTCCTGAAGGCATAGCGATCGATATATGCCAGCTTGGGAGCCGAAGCCCAATCGACATCCCACGCGCCTCCGGTCCCCTCAAAGGCACCAGGCAGGTCCTTGGCGCCAGACAAGGAATAGCCGCCAAAGATCTCAATCGTACTCGGCAGCAGCTCAATCGTACCGTTGAGCATCGAGGGCGCACCGAGCAGGATGCTTGGCTTGCCTTCCTCGTCGCCATCGTAATAGCCGTAGAGAAGGGGCGCGTCGTCGCTTTGGGCATCGCAAGCAAAATCGTAAATGCCGTCGACAGTGACAAAGCGGCTGTCGTAGCCCTGCAGCTCGCCATCGGGCGCATACCAGGTGCAGCCGGCCGGATTGGGATTCTCGGCCGTGGCAAAAACGCCCTTTTTAGCACGCGACGCCACAAAGCCCAGGCTCGTGCAGCCCTTAAAGGCATCGGCTCCCACCTCGATGCTATCGGGCGTGCCGATAAACACGCCCTGAAGGTTCTGGCAGTTCTCGAACGCGTTGCGGCCGATCGCACTCGTCTGCTCGCCCAGATTGACAAACATGAGCTCCGCGTCGCCCGAGAAAGCGTACGGCGCAATGGAATCGACTTCGAGCCGCTCGCCGCTATCCGTCAGCAAGGTGCCGTCAAAGGTCGCGGGCAGGTTGCCATCCTCATCGCCTACAGCGGACAGCAAAATCGTCTTGTCGGCGTTGGCATAAAACAAGTATCCGTCTTGAGACAGGCTCGCCTTGATCACGCGCGCGTCGGGTGCACCGGCGGCGGCCTTGTGCTGCTCGACATACGCAACCTGCTCGTCGGTTACGCACACGATGGTCTGCACGGAACCGCCTGCGAGACTGCCGTCCTCGAGTGTCACGTTATCGGCAAACCATGGCATGAGCACCAACGTGTTAACCGATGCGTTGCCCGTAAAGGCACCCTTCATAATGGTGTTGCAAATCTGCACCAGGGCGATATTGGAACCCGTGTCGAGCACATAGCATAAATCGCTTTCGAGCTGCGAATTCATGTTGTACACCAGCCCCTGCGAGTACATGAGCCGGACGTCGGGATTACTCGCGGGCGATACGTAAACGCCGTAGGCGCGCTCCAGCTCGCCCGCATGCTCGGTAATAAAATCGAGCAGTGCGGCATCGTCAACGACAAGGGTGCAATCCCGCAGATTGCTCACGTCAACCTGGGGCAACTTGCCCCCTTTGGACGCGTGCAGAACAATACGGTCGAGCTTATTGCGATCGGGAATGGCAACACGGTCAATATCGGCAGGGACATCGAGTTCGCGCGTATTGTAGGGAACGCCCAAATACTCCCGGCCATCGCGAGAAGTCAAGATTCCCTCGTCCGTTGCGGCGTAGACGGGGTTATCCGACGCCACACGGTAGGCATCGAGCACCTGAAAGCCCGCATTGACGTTGACGTAGTACACCGAGGACGGCAGCTCCAGATTGTTGATCCGCCACGTAAAACCCTCGCGCTGGCGACTGTCGGTATAAGCATCGACCGCCTGCACGCCCTGCGGAACACGCAGCGTCTCGGCACCGTCATCGACCGACACGACCGACTCGCCCACATCGACAAGGGTCTGCAGGCGTGAATTATTGAGGCTGGTCGGGTCGTCGTCAAAGCGATAGTCCTCGTCGAGAGCATAACCCTGAAAACGCACCTTGTAGGCGGGATCGAGCGAGACGACATCGCCGGGAACCACCACATGGCGACCGGGCGTCAGCGTGTAGAAATACGGGACGGCCGCCTCGTTCTCGCGCCACCCCAGCAACAAAGCATTGAGGTAGCCCTCCGAATCGACATGGCCCGCCTGCTTCATAAAGGCTTCTTGTGTGTTGACGCCCAGCAGGTTCTCCTTGGAGCGCAGCGTGCTCCAAATCACGTTTCGCTGGCCCATCGAATCGGGCTGGCCGACCACAAACAGGCACGACTGCGCCGGTTGGATGGTAACGTTACGCGTCGTCCACGCCGCATCCTGCGACAAGCGCAGCGAGACGCTTACCGTGAGCGGCTGGCTCGAGCACAGAGCCGGATTCTGCTCGCCCGCGGCATTGGTCCACGAGTTGATGCGAAAGTACGGAAACGTGGCGAACTCGTCCTTGCTGCAGGCAAGGTAGTACAGGCCGATGTCATCGCTCCAGTGGACATCCATGGCGCAGAACAGCGTCCAGGCATCGAGCATCTGCCCATCGTAGATTGCATCCTCCATGGGTGAAATCTGCACCTCATGGGGATCGATCAATCCATTTGCACCGTTAAACTGCGTAAAGAACGTTGTGTCTCCCATGGGGGCACCCTTTTGGGGCGCGGGGTCCGCAAGAAGATACTTGTAGGAATTGGCCGTCGAGGTGGCCGAGCCGCCACTACCGCCGTTACCGCCCGAACCGTTTCCACCCGCACCGCCGCCGGCATTGCCGCCAGACGCTCCACCCCCATTAATGACGGGGACGTTCTGTCCCGCGCCCGAGCCGCCAGCGCCGCCCGCGCCGCTGCCCGAACCACCCGCAACTCCTACGCCCGTTCCATCGGCGCTGCCGGTAACGTTGTAGGCGGTCGTGCCGCTTTGCCCCGTCAGATTTACCTGTCCCTGCGCATTATCGAGCCGCGCCTGCTGCTCACGTGCGCTCGTGTCCCGGCTGTCGCTATCCTCGTCATGACGATTTGCCTCGGCATCCGTCGAGAGCGGACTGATCCGATACGCCTCGCCGGACTCCGCGTCACCGTGACTGTATGCAGCGATATACCCCGAAGGATCGAAGCTCAGATTACTCTGAGCCAACTCAAAGGCGACCGCGCCAAATACGCCGACCGCAGCAACCGAAACCGCCGCCGCCACAACGCGCGTTGCGGCCAAAGGCTTGGCGCGATACATTTTTTTGGCGGCATGCTGAACGCGCGCGGACGCATTCCGCGGGCCTTTTAGTTTGGCCGACGCCGCGTTCTTGTGCGAAGCCATATGTTGAGGAGATTTAGAAAACACGTAGACCTACTCCCTCTACAACGCGTGCAGCATGTAGCGGCGGAAGCGTTCAATAACAGTTTGCGGAGCCGGCATGCTCCGATGCAGGCGTTCGGTAAAACGTCGGAGCGTGCGCAACTCGTTCGGTTTAAGCTGGCGGCCACCAAACGCATAAGCTTGATGAAGTCGAATCGCTCGACGGTATTCCCACGGGTCAATCTGGGGGAACACTGCAGCAAAGGCATCCAGGCAATCGAGCGGCTTGGTCTCGTCAAAGGCGTCGAGACCGCTTTGGTTCATCACAAGGGCAAGATAGCCGTAGAGTGCCGGCACGCATATATCCTGCTCATCACTCTCGATAGCCCGCGTGCGCCGAGCGCGCAAGACAAACCTGCGAACAAACAGAGCGAGCAGGACGGCAATCACCGCGCCGATCAAACCGACCCCAACTTTGGCCACAACGGGAATGTTATGCATTACCGGCACATCCTCGCGATGCTTATCCTCGGCCTGTCCTGCGACCGAGCCCGCATCGAGCGTCTTATCGTTGGCACCGTTGCTCCATGCCTCGCCCACATCGATAATCTTATCGGCATCGAGCGTCTGGCTATAGTATCCAGGGGTGACCTCCACGGGCGTCCATCCCTGACCGTCAAGGTAGATCTCGGTCCACGCGTGCGCATCGGCAGCCGTCAAGTTGAGCGCCACGCCTGCCCCAACAGCAGCGGCCAGCTGATCATCTGCTGCCCGATAGCCCTCGACATAGCGCGCGGGAATTCCCTGAGATCGAAACGCGAGCGTCGCCGCCGTGGCAAAGTAAGCAGAGTTGCCCTCGTGCGCCGTGCCCAAGAACCACGAGACAAACGACGTCGCCCCGGTATAGGCTGGCGGGTTATCCGTCTGTCCCGCAAGCGAAGCCAACATCGTGCGCACGCGACTGATCACGGCTGTATCCGAAACAGTCGCCCCAGCATCCCAGCTGTCGCTCGAGAACAGGTATGCATCGATGGCATCCCGCTCCTCTTCGCGAACGTCCAAGTAATTATCGCGAACAAAAGCGGCGTACACCCGCTCGCTTTTTGCATAGTCGCTCTTGGAGGACGCCAGCCAGCTCGAATCTGCAATGACGTCATCTGATGGCACGTTATCGACGGTCACACTGTATGTTTTGGACGGCAAAGGGTCCATGCTTAGCATCGTCGAGCCCGTCAACATTGCGTCGGCACCGCTCAGCGAGCGCAGTGTATAGGGAGCATAGGTGTATCTGCGGTTGGCGCCCGAGGCATTGACTGAAATCTCAACCGCCTCGACAGGCTCGCCGCCCTCACGCTCGGTCTCGGTATCAAACGCGGCGCGTTGCTCGGCTACCGTCAAACCGTTCTGACGCAGCCATTCACGCATGCCGGACCATTCGCCCTCGTAGGACATCCAGTCGCCGCGCCCCCAAGACATGCCATCAAACGCCGTGCCCACAAAACCCTTCATGAGCAGGTCGTCGCCGAGCGTCTTGCTGGCGGCAAGCGACAGCGTCGTGGACTCGCCTTCGTTCATGTCCGCCGCTTGCGAAAGGTCGCCCTCGGGCAGCGAATCGTCCCCAAATCGAACGCCCCGGACTGCTCTGACGGCAGACGCCGACAGGGCGGACAACGCGGGAAGAGGTTGTACAAGGGCAACGGTCAGTGCAAAGAGAACGCCGCATGCAACGCACAGGCCGCCAAGACCAAATAGAACCTGGGGCAAACCTACCGTAGAGCCCCGCAACTCGTCAGCACGGCACTGGACAAGCCAGCCCGCAACGCCCAGCGTCATAGACATCGCAGAATCACCAAGCTGCAGCGCCATGGAAGCCGAGCCGCAGATAACGATGATTAAGAGCGTGGGCCACGAAACGCTCAAGTTGGCAAAAAGCCAGGCGAGTGAGCCGGCAAACATGCCGGCGAGCACCGCCAGCGACACGGCTTCACACAGCAGACCGGCGTCTGCCACCAATGGAATATACAGTTCACAGATCGAGTTGACGCGAGCGATAACCGTATTGACGCACGCATAGAAGCCCCAGCGTGCCGAAGGAATCAAGAGCGCGCATAAAAGCGCTACGGACGCCGCAGCCAAGGCAATCCAGAGGGGAGCCTTTTTCGAAGCCATCAAAACGCCCAAAGCGCCCAGCGCAACGGCCACGCCAACGGCAACGGCCAGCATTATCCCCATGTACGTTGCACTCAGGCACCGAGCAATTGTGCAGCAGAAGCCCGCAGACAATAAAACCGCGGGAGCCACCGACAGGAACATGGCAACAACGCGACCATTCGAAGCGATGCGCTCCGTCGAGGTAAGAGTCACAAAGTTCATCTTAGAGCTCCAGACTCTTGATATGGGCCGAATCACTCGATACCGGGCAATGCGTGATGATGTAGTTGGCTCCGTGCTCGATGCTATACGACTCGACCGAATCCGACACATGGAGTACCGATAGATCGGTCAGACGGCCTATCTCGATATAGGCCTGTTCATCGACGCCCACCGTTACCAGCACCGTTTTGCCAATGCCCTTTGCTGCCACGAGCTTGGCATAGTGCTCGTGCGATGTTGGATAGGCAGGGCCAAGCGGCGTTGCCGTCAAAGCATCAAGCATCCTATTGAACCCACGTCGGTCATCAACGGGATAGACAGCCAAAGAGCCTTCGGGGGCAGCCACGACCACATGATGGTATCCCTGACGCATAAGCGCCAGCGATATCGATGCGGTAAAACCCAGCACCGCAGAAAGAACCTCAGCGTGGCTTGCGTACTCAAAATCGCACGCAAACGCACCAAACAAGATGGCAATAGCGTGGTCTTGTGGGCGCGAAGCCTCGCGCACCAGCACGTCGTCAAAGCGCGTCGACAGCTTCCAGTGGATCGACTTGACCGCATCGCCCTCGTGATAGGGCCTCACGTCAAAGACCTCGGAGGCGTCCTGGCCGCTTCGATGGGGATCATAGCTCGTGCCCTCAAGACCGGCAGAAGCACTTTGGTTAGGAACAACCTGGATGTCGAGCACCTCGGGATAGACCGTAAACAACCCATGAAAGTCTGCATTCTCGAGAGCAAGCGACGTAAAGCCCATCTCATCGACCAGGCGCGCGGTGTCAAGGGTAATCGTGTGCGCACCGCAGACGGTCGAATCGAGCTCCAGCTCAAACAAAGCGGGCCTGCCCGTCGCGGGGGCAAGACTTACGGGATAGACTGTCCGCGCTCCCGTCAGCTGGTTATAAACCGAAAACGACAGCTCCATACGACCGCGAAACATAAGCGGGCGATCCAGTGTGATGCGCAATACAAGAGGCGCGTTGACAACACACGACCGGGGAAGCTCAAAGCTAAGCTTGAGCAGGGCAACGCTCGAACGGCACGCCGCCACCGTAATCACGGGCATGGCGATCAACGCCGCGGCAGCAGCGAGCGCGGCCGCATTGGCGGTAAACACAAACGTGGCGAGCAGGAGCGCGACGGACACGATATAGGTAATCTTGTTGGCAATCATGGGCGTAACGTAGGACGCAAAAGGTAAACGATCCGCTACGAGCGGCCGCGAACCTGACCCATAGACGGGGCGGGAACGGCAGCGAGGATGCGGTCGAGGACGTCGGCGGCGCCAATCGATTCAATACGCGCCTGGGGGCGTAAAACGAGACGGTGGGCGCAAACAGCCTTAAATACCTCGCGCACGTCCTCGGGCACCACATAGTCGCGCTCACGAATCAATGCGCAGGCGCGCGCCATGCGGGTGAGCGCGATAATGCCGCGGGGGCTCACGCCCAGCTCGACAAGATCGTCATTACGGGTCTCCTCGCACAGGCGGACGATATAATCCAGCACCGTGTCGGCAACCTGTACATTGCCCAGGTAGTTTTGGATATCGAGCAGATCATCGCAGGCAACCATGGGCTTAATGTCGTCGAGCGGGTTGACATAGCGACGGGCCTTGAGGATATCGATCTGGTCCTGGCGCGACGGATAGCCAACGGACAGACGAACCATAAAGCGATCGAGCTGGCTATCGGGCAGCGGTTGCGTGCCCGCCGAGCCCACCGGGTTCTCGGTTGCGATACACACAAAGGGACGCGGGACCTGATGCGTCTGCCCGTCGATAGTCACCGCGCGCTCTTCCATAACCTCGAGCAGGGCCGACTGCGTCTTAGCGCTGGTACGGTTAATCTCGTCGCCCAGCAGCATGTTGCAGTTGACGGCGCCCCACACAAAGCGAAACGTACCGGAGTCGCGGTCGAACATCGTAAAGCCCGTAATGTCCGAGGGCAGCGTATCGGGCGTAAATTGCACACGCTTAAAGTCCAGACCCAGCGCGCGCGAAAGCGCCAGGGCCAGCGTCGTCTTGCCGGTACCGGGCACATCCTCTAACAGGATATGACCGCCAGCGTAGATAGCCATGAGGGCCTTCTCAATCACATCGTGCTTGCCCAGCAGGGCGCGGCTCACTTCGTTGATGATGCTGCTTGACTGTTCGACGATCACGGTTACTCATTTCCTCGGTAAGCTGCCTCGGCCGTCGCGGCCGCCAGCTGTGCTTTCAAAACGTTCAGATCGATGGGCTTGCCCACATGTCCGTTCATGCCCACACTGCGCGAGCGCTCAATGTCCTCGGTGTAGTCATTGGCAGAGAGCGCAATGATGGGAATGGCGCCGGCGTCCTCATGATTAAGCCCTCGAATCTGCTCCGCCGCTTCCCAACCGTTGAGCACGGGCATCTGAATATCCATGAGGATCGCATCGTACGTACCCGCGGGCATGCTCTGAAATCGCTCAACGACCGCTCGGCCGTTCTCGGCACGATCGACCGCCGCGCCTCGTCTTGCCAGCAGCTCAATCACGATCATGGCATTGATTTCGTTATCCTCGGCCAACAGGAATCGCTTGCCCTCAAACTGATAGGTAAGCGACGAACCAAGGGAATCGGGAGCCGTCTCGAGGGTCTGCCCTTTGAGTTTAAGGTCCTCAACCTGCTCGGACGTGGCCAGGCGCAGCGGGATGTAGGCCGAAAACGTTGAGCCACGACCGGGCTCGGTATCGACGACGATCTCGCCGCCCATCAGGTCGACGAGCGCGCTCGTAATGGCCATGCCCAGGCCCGTTCCGCCGTAGCGGCGCGCGATGGTGCGGTCCTCCTGCTCAAACGGCTTAAAGATTTTGCTGACGTAGCGAGGATCCATACCCTTGCCCGTGTCGCGCACGCGCAGCATATAGCTCACGCCGCCGTCTGCCTGGTACATCTCGCGCAGGGTTACGGTAACGCTGCCGCCCTGCTCGGTAAACTTGACCGCGTTGGATATAAAGTTGATGACGATCTGCGACAGGCGCATGCGATCGCCCACGACAAAAACGTTTTCGCAGTCCTCGAGATTGACCGAGTACGTAAGCCCTTTGTCGGCTGCCTGCGAGCTAAACATGCGCTCAATCTCATCGGCAAACAGACGCATGTCAAACGGCGCATCGTCAAGGCGCACGCGCCCGCTGTTGAGGCGGCTCATATCGAGCATATCGTTGATAAGCGAAAGCAAGTAGGCCGAAAGCTGCGAGGCGCGAGACAAGTCGTCCATCAGGCGAGGCTCATCTGCATGATGCTCGCGGGCAAGCGAAATCATGCCCTCGATGCCATTGAGCGGCGTGCGGATCTCGTGGCTCATCTGGTTCATATAGTCCGTGCGCGCGTTGGCGGTCTCGACGGCGCGATCGCGCTCGGACTCCGCTTTGGCGATACGCTCGTTTTCGGTCGTCACATCGACTGCAGAAACCAGGTACTGCGTGCCGTCTTGAATGAGCGCAATCGTAAACCTAATGCTGAGCTGCGTTTTTTCTCCATGGGGCGCATAGTAGGAGCACAGAAGGTTCAGCGGAGTCGCGTGGTCCCAGTCCCTCACCTGTCGCTGTATGCGAACACGGTCGCTATCGGGAATAAAACGGTACAGCGTCTCGATGTCGTCGCCAATACGCTCGGGCGATACGCCAAAGACGCGTTCAAAATTTGGGGTGATATAGAGCGGAAGACAGTCGCTGGCACGCAAGACCAGCGCAACGTTGGGCCCTTGCTGCGCAAGCGCCTCTTCAAACAGTCGACGCGCTCGGTCCGCGTCGCGCTTCTCGTGTGAACCGAACAGCCCCAATATGCCCCCTTTTATATTTCGGGGTTTAGTCTACCAGCTCAAAGGCACTTTACAGAGATAATACCCAGCTAAAGTTAGCAATTAATGATGCAAAACGCGCCCGAGGCAACCTTG
>UQSB01000006.1 GCA_900543505.1 uncultured Collinsella sp.
GAGGACGTTTTCAGGGGTCAGCCCGTACGGCCTTCGGGCGAGTGCGTACGCTACTCAGCCATCTGAGCCTGGACGGCGGTGATGGCCACGACACCCACGATGTCGTCGGCAGAGCAGCCGCGCGACAGGTCGTTGACCGGCTTGGCGATGCCCTGCAGGATGGGGCCGTAGGCGTCGGCACCGGCGAAGCGCTGGACCAGCTTGTAGCCGATGTTGCCGGCCTCGAGGTCGGGGAACACGAGCACGTTGGCCTTACCGGCGACGGAGGAGCCGGGAGCCTTGAGCTGGGCGACGGTGGGGACGATAGCAGCATCGAGCTGCAGGTCGCCGTCGATGGCGAGCTCGGGTGCCTTCTCCTTGCAGAACTTCACGGCCTCCTGGACCTTCTTGGCGACCTCGCCACCGGCGGAGCCCATGGTGGAGTAGGAGAGCATGGCCACGTGCGGCTCAACATTGCCCATAAAGGTGGACCAGGAGTGGGCCGAGGCGATGGCGATCTCGGAGAGCTCGTCAGAGGACGGGTTGATGTTGAGGCCGCAGTCGGCGAAGATCAGCGTACCGTCGGTGCCGAATTGCGGGGTGTCGGTGCACATCACGAAGAAGGCCGAGACCAGCTTGGTGCCCGGGGCAGTCTTGAGGATCTGCAGCGCGGGGCGCAGGGTGTCGGCGGTGGAGTGGCAGGCACCGGAGACCAGGCCGTCGGCATCGCCCATCTTGACCATCATGGTGCCAAAGTAGGTGGCGTCCATCACCTGGGCACGAGCCTGCTCGATGGTGACGCCCTTCTTGGCGCGGAGCTCGGCAAACTTCTGCGCGTACTCCTCGTGCTTCTCGGCGTTGCGCGGGTCGATGACGGTGGCGCCGGGAACATCGATCTCGTCGGGGTTGCCCAGGATGACGAGCTTTGCCAGGCCCTCCTCGATGATTTTGTTTGCCGCGACGATGGTACGCGGATCCTCGCCCTCGGGCAGGACGATCGTCTTAAGGTCGGCCTTGGCGGCAGACTTCATACGGTTCAGGAAATCGCTCATGATACTCCTTACAAGCGTTTCGCTAAGCTCCAGGCCCTCGGCTGTACACGAATAAACCCGCTGCTAGCGGGTTTACCTTTCAATAATGTACGCCGCGGTGCTTGAGCTTTCCTTGTGTGGCAAGCTCATTATAGGACGCATTAGCGCTATAATCGCTCTGATAAATATGTCTCGACGTATGTTCGAGAAAAAGCCCAGTTAAAAAGCGTGTGGCTTTTGACAAGGAGTATCGATGCAGATTACCTCAGGCCTGCCTGAAGGCTTTAATGCCGGTGCGTACGACATGATCGTTGTCGGCGCCGGTTATGCCGGTGCCGTTTGCGCCCGCCGTCTTGCCGAAACTATCGGCTATCGTGTTGCCGTTTTGGAGCGTCGCGGCCACATCGCGGGTAATGCCTACGACTGCACTGACGAGGCCGGAATCCTGGTCCACGAGTACGGTCCGCACATCTATCACACTTTTAATGAGCGCGTCCATAACTTCCTGTCGCGCTTTACCAAGTGGACGGACTACCAGCACAAGGTGCTCGCCAACATCAACGGCACCCTCATGCCCGTACCCTTTAACCATGCGAGCCTCAAGCTCGCCTTTGGCGATGAGCGCGGCGAGGAGCTGTACCAAAAGCTCGTGGAGACCTTTGGCAAGGACGTCAAGGTGCCCATTATGGAGCTGCGCAAGAAGAACGACCCGGATCTTACCGAGGTCGCCGATTATGTCTATGAGAACGTCTTTTTGCATTACACCATGAAGCAGTGGGGCCAGACGCCCGACCAGATCGACCCCTCGATCACCGGCCGCGTTCCCGTCTTTGTGGGCGATGACGATCGCTACTTCCCGCAGGCTCCTTTCCAGGGCATGCCGCAGGACGGCTATACCGCGCTGTTCGAGCATATGCTCGATCACGATCTGATCGACGTATTCTGTGACGTAGACGCCCGTGACCTCTTTGAAATCGACGAGACCACCGTCAAGATCGACGGCAAGGTCTATGGTGGCGAGATCGTCTACACCGGTCCGCTCGACGAGCTGTTCAACCTCGACCTGGGCGCGCTGCCGTACCGCACGCTCGATATGAAGTTCGAGACGTTCGATATGGATCAGTTCCAGCCCGTGGGCACCGTCAACTACACCACGAGCGAGGACTATACGCGCATTACCGAGTTCAAGAACATGACTGGTCAGGTCCTGCCCGGCAAGACCACCATCATGAAGGAGTACTCCAAGGCCTATACGCCTGGCTCGGGCGAGACGCCGTACTACGCCATCCTGGAGCCCGAGAACCGTGAGCTCTATGAGCGCTACCTTGAGCGCGTCCAGAACCTGACGAACTTCCACCCAGTGGGTCGTCTGGCCGAGTATCGTTACTACGATATGGACGCCGTGACCAATTCTGCCCTCGATCTTTCGGATGAGATTATCGCCTGCCATGCATAAAGTCATAACATTCGGTATTCCCTCGTATAACGCCGCCAAGGATATGGACCATTGCATCACCTCCATCTTGGAGGGGAGCAATTACGCCACCGATATCGAGATTATCGTGGTGGACGACGGCTCCAAGGACGAGACGGCCGCCAAGGCCGACGAGTGGGAGGCCCGTTATCCTGGAATCATCCGCGCGGTGCACCAGGAGAATGGCGGCCACGGTATCGCCGTCCTCTCGGGCCTGCGTGAGGCGCATGGTACGTACTATAAGGTCGTTGACTCGGACGACTGGCTCGACGGTGCGGCGCTTTCGACCATGCTGTCGATTCTGCGTGGCTTTGAGGAGCGCGACCAGCGCGTCGACCTGTTTATCTCGAACTACGTGTACGAGAAGGTTTACGAGGGCACGCATACCGCTATTGGCTACAAGTTTGCCCTGCCGCGCAAAAAGATTTTCTCTTGGGACCAGATCGGACACTTCCGCCTCGATCAGAACCTGCTTATGCACAGCCTGTGCTATCGCACCGACGTACTGCGCGAGTCCAATCTGCCTATGCCGGCACACACGTTCTACGTGGATAATATCTACGCATACGTGCCGCTGCCGCGCTGCAAGACCATGTACTACGCCGACATCGACCTCTATCGCTACTTTATCGGTCGCGAGGGCCAGAGCGTCAATGAGGCCACGATGGTCAAGCGCCTGGGTCAGCAGTTCCGCGTAACGCGCATCATGATGGAATCGTTCCACCTGTACCAGGACGTTGAGTCCTCGCGTCTGCGTTCGTACATGATGGGCTACTTCACCATGATGATGGCGATCTGCTCGGTGCTCACCAAGCTTTCCGAGGAAGATTGTGCCGATGAACGCCTGAAGACGCTATGGAGGGACCTGAAGGAGTACGACGAGCGCATGTATCGTCGTGCTCGCTACGGCGTGGTCGGCTTCTTTACCAATCTGCGTGGCCGCGCTGGCGACAAAACCACACTCGGCCTATACCGTCTTGCCTCAAAGATCTTCAAATTCAACTAGCTGCTGAGTAATCGCTGCTGATAGGTTGACTGGGCCCCTTGGCCTTTAGTTTGCTACTGCGAACAGTCCTGCTCGCACGGAAAGCACATTAAGTGCTTTCCGGCTCGTGCGGAACTTGTATCAAACTAAAGGCCAAGGGGCCTCTGCTATAAGTATCGATTCTGGGATTGTTTGAATTTGAAGATCTTGGACGCGCGGTACACAGGGGCCTGGGCTGAAAGGGATCTTGTTGAGTAGGTTGCCCGGTGGAGCTTGGTTATGTTTGTCGCGAGTTCCGCACGAGCCGAAGAGCACTTAATGTGCTCTTCGCGCGAGCCAGGACTGTAGAGCAGCAAACATAACCAAGCCCCACCGGGCAACCGGTCAGGTTAGGCTACTTCGCGGCGCCGGGGATGCCGTGGGAGGTTTTGGCGGTTTTGGCTCCGTTTACGATGGCGGTCTGTAGGGCCCTTACGGCGAGCATGCCCAGCAGGTCTAGGGGAACGGTGGCGCTTGTCTGAGCGTCTAGTTTGCCGCTGGCGAGGGTGTAGATGGTGTCGCCGTCGTTGGTGGTGTGCGTGGGGCGGATGGCGTGCGCATAGGCGTCTGCGGCCATTTGGGACACCTTGGTGGCCTGAGCCTTGGTGAGCTCAACGTTGGTGACGATGCAGCTGATGGTGGTGTTGGTGCGGTCGAGCGGCATTTGCATGGAGCCGGCGGCGGCAAAGGCTGCGAGCTCCATGTCGACGATTTGGTCGCTATCTGCTGCAGCGCGCATACCAGCGATCCACTCGCCGGTGAAGGGGTCGACGACGTTGCCGCAGGCGTTGACCGAAACCACGGCACCCACCTTAACAGGGCCGAGTGCCACGGCGGCAGCGCCCAGGCCGGCCTTCATGCAGGTGGCGGGGCCCATGAGCTTTCCTACGGTGGCACCCGTGCCGGCACCCACATTACCCTGCTCGAGCGTGGTGGGGGTGTTGTCGAGCGCCTCACGTACGGCGGCGATGCCGGCTTCGATGTCGGGGCGCACGGTGGGGTCGCCAAAAGCGAGGTCAAAGATGCAGCTGGAGCACACGATAGGCACCTGCGTGGGGCCGACGGGAAGGCCGATGCCGCGGCTCTCAAGCTCGCGAGCGACGCCGCTTGCGGCCTCCAGGCCAAAGGCCGATCCGCCCGAAAGGCAGACAGCGTGGACCTTGTCGACGGTGTTTTCGGGTCGCAACAGGTCGGTTTCGCGCGATGCCGGGGCACCGCCGCGAACGTCAACGCCGCCGGTGGCGCCCTCGGGTGCCACGATTACGGTGCAACCGGTGCCGGCCTCCTCGTCCGTGTAGTTTCCAAAGCAAAAGCCATCGACATCGCAAACGTCAATGGCCTCAAGCAGTGTATCCATGTTTTACTCCTATCGGTTTTCCGCCGGGCCTTATGCCCGGTCGGGATCCGTACGGTACGCCGAAATTGTAGGCGCTGGGGGATACCCAGCGCCAGATGCAATTACGATAGTTTTTGAATCGCGCGTGCGACGCGAGCGATGGGCAGGCCCACCACGTTGTAGAAGTCGCCCGAAATATTATGCACGAGCATGCGCCCGCCGACGCCCTGGATGCCGTAGGCGCCGGCCTTGTCCATGGGCTCGCCTGAGGCGACGTAGCGCTCAATCTGCTCGTCGGTGAGCTCATAGAACGTCACGTCGGTCACATCGACAAACGACAGGCTCTCGGCGGCGTGCGGGGCTGTGGCGTCTCCGGCTCTAACGATGCAGACGCCGGTTGCGACCTGATGCGTGCGCCCGGAGAGCTCGTGGAGCATGGTACGGGCTTCGTCCTCGTTTGCCGGCTTACCCAAAATCTTGCCATCGAAGGTGACGATGGTGTCGGCCGCGATGGTCAGCTCACTGGGATCGGCGTGCTCGGCGGCAACGGCGGCAGCCTTAGCGCGAGCCAAGCGCTCGACAAGCGTAAGCGGGGCCTCGTCATCAAAAGGAGTCTCGTCGATGTCAGCGGGAATGACGCGGATGTCGTAGCCCGCTTCGCGCATCAACTCGATGCGGCGCGGTGATTGCGAAGCCAAAATCATAGCTGAATGCCCTCGGCAACCTTCTCGACAGCCTTGTCTCCAGCGAGCGTACGCAGCAGCTCAAGCGCAAAGGGGAGCGACTGGGCCATGCCGCTGGCGGTGATGATGTTGCCGTCGTGCGTGACCTTGTCGCCGGTATAGGCGCCCTCGGGGAAGCTCTTCTCAAAGCCGGGGAAGCACGTGGCATGGCGTCCCTCGAGCAGGTCAAGCTCGCCCAGGATAAACGGGGCGGCGCAGATGGCGGCAACATGCTTGGTCGCGGCGAACTCGCAGACTACGTCGCAGACGCGCTGATCGGCGCGCAGGTTGGTGGCGCCGGGCAGACCGCCGGGCAGCACGACGCAGTCGTACTCGTCAAAGTTAATCTCGTCAAAGAGCGCGTCGCAAGTTACGGGAATCTGCAGCGAGCTTACGACCTCGCGGGTGGGCATGATCGAGACGAGCGTGGCGCGCACGCCGCCGCGACGCATGACATCGACCATGGTCAGGCATTCAATCGTTTCAAAGCCATCGGCGGCAAGAACGGCAACGCTGGGCATAAGGGTTCCTTTCAAAAAACGGCATACAATTAGCCGTCTTATACCCCGAAGACCCCCGCTTGCCACGCACCATTCCCCAATGATTTTGATCCCCGCCCCAGAAAATCATGCAGGGTGGATGGGTGTTGCGCACTAGGAGGGGCTTGCGGCGCGGCGATAAAATCTCGGCATCCGTCATCTTTCGCAACATGAGGAGCTGATTTGCGATGATTAGTGTATTCGATCTTCTCGTTTTGCTCGTTGTATTTGGTGGTGTCGCGGCTGTCGCCTTTGCTGTTATCTTGAACAAGGAATCGTCGAACAAGCCTCAGCCTCCGCAGTCCAATCCATACCAGCAAATGCCTCTGGCGCGGCAAATGCCGCCGACGCATCAGGTTCCGTCGGCACAGCAGGTGTCAACCATGGTCGATGATGCTCAGCCAGTTGAGCCCGCTCATTTTTGCGCACAGTGTGGCTCAATGTTGGAAGCAAACGCATCCTTCTGCCAAAACTGCGGCGCTCCCGTCAACCACCAGTAATGAAATGGGCCGGGGGTTCAGCAATCATTCACCACTTGATGATTACTGACCCCCCGGCCCCTAAAACAGATTAGCTTAGTTGCGCTTGAGGTGGACGACGGTTTCGCAGTGGAAGGTTTGCGGGAATAGGTCGACCGGCGTGATCTTGACGGGGGAGAAGGTGCCCTCCTCGACAAAGCGCTTGAGGTCGCGGACCAGAGTTGCCGGGTCGCAGCTCACGTAGGCGACATCGCGGGCGCTCGTGCTCGCGATGAGGTCTATCGCCTCGGGCGCCAATCCTGCGCGCGGCGGATCGACCACCAGGACATCGGCGTCCTGGTCGGGGAACTCGCGTACCGCGTCGCCGCCGATGACGTCGACGTTGTCGAGCTTGTTGATCTCGAGGTTGCGACGCAGGTCGCGCACGGCCGGACCGTAGGCCTCGACGGCGGCAACAAAGTCACAGCGGCGGGCGAGCGGCAGGGTAAAGGTGCCGGCACCGCAGTATAGGTCCACGGCCAGCTCGTCTTCCTGCGGGTCGAGGGCGTCCATAACGAGCTCAATCAAAATCTCGGCACCCTTGGTGTTGACCTGGAAAAACGACGGGGCAGATAAGCGCATCTGGCCTTCGGCGATGTTCTCGGTCCACGAGCCCTCGCCGGCGAGCATCTCGACTTTGGAGACACGGCGGGCTTTCTTTTCGCCCTTGCTCATCACACGCACGATGCTCGTGGGATGAGCGGCGTCCGCTAGCACGCGGGAGACCTGCGAGCGCGGAAAAGAGCCTGTGGGCGTCCAGAGTGCGACCTCGAGTGCCTTGGTGCGGCGCGATGCGCGAATGCCCACGCGTTCGAGGCCCAGGTCATGGCTACCGCTTAGATAGTTGAGCGCGCCGACGACCGATTTGAGCGCCTTCGGGAAACGCTTATCGAACAGCGGGCACGCATCGACGGTCACGATTTTGCTGGGGTCGACACCGTGCATGCCAAGGCGTACGCGACCGTTGACGACGGTCGGTTCGAGCTCGATTTTATTGCGGTAGCCCCAGTCGTCCTTGGTGTGGCGGATGGGCTGCACCAGCTCGTCGACTTGCTCAGGGGTGAACTTGCCGATGCGCTCGAGCGTGGAGCGTAGGTTTTGCTCCTTGGCGGCGAGCTGTGCCGTGCGCGAGAGATTGCCCCATGAGCAGCCGCCGCAGGTGCCCACGAAGGGGCAGGGAGGCTGAATGCGATCGGGGCTTGGCTCCAGAATCTCGGTGGTGCGGGCGCGCATGAACGACTTGCCGTCCTGCACAACTTCGGCCTCGACGGTGTCGCCTGCCACGGCGCCCTGCACAAAGACAGCCTTGCCGTTGTCGGCGTGCGCCAGTCCGTCGGCGCCGTAGGTCATCGATTCTATGGTGAGCTTCATATTCCTGCCTGTCATTCGCGTTGTTGTCCGCACCATGGTAGCAGGGAAAAGCACCCCGCATCCGAGGCTTTCCTCAAATGCGGGGCGCTTCTACAAACTGCTTCTACAAACGACTATTTCGTTTTGCCGGTAATGAGTGTCTTAAGACCCAGGCCGATCAGGCCCAGGCCCATGCGCACGCGACCGGGGCGATGGCGCTCGATGGCCTCGGTCTTGCCGGCGGGCTTCTTGCGACGGGCACTCGTCTCGGGTGCGGGCTTGGTGACCTGCGGCTCGGGCTGAGGTGCAGGTGCAGGCTCGGGCTCAATGACGGTCGCCTGGACCTTCTGAACCTCGGGTGTTGCCGGCTGCGGCTCAGGAGCAGGGGCGGGCTTTGCCTCGGCGGCGGCCTCGGCGTTGCGATAGGCACGCTCCAGCAGGGCTTCCTGCGAGTTGAAGGGTTTCTCACCCTCTGCGCGCTCCACGGGGACCCAGGTGCCGTCGCTCGTGAGGCTGCGGGCCTTCACGTTGTCGCGCAGCTGCATGCCCATGTACTCGTGCACCAGGGCGCGGCAGGTGGGGTCGAGCACGGGGAAAGCGATCTCCACGCGGTGCTCGGTGTTGCGCGTCATCATGTCGGCCGAGCTCAGATAGATCATGTCCGAGTCCACGCCAAAGGCGTAAACGCGCGCATGCTCCAAAAAGCGTCCGACGATAGAACGGACATGCACGTTCTCGGTCTTGCCCGGAACGCCCGGCTTGAGGCACGAGATGCCGCGGATGATCATGTCCACGCGGACTCCTGCGCACGATGCCTCGGCGATCTTATCGATGACCTCGCGGTCGGTGAGCGAGTTGAGCTTAAAGAACACACGGGCGGGCTCGCCAGCGAGGGCGCGCTGGATCTCACGGTCCAGGCCGCGCATGATGAGCGGCTTCAGGCCGACCGGCGCCACGCCCAGGAAGCGGTAGTCGCCGCGCAGGTTGCCCAGCGACAGGTTGCGGAAGAACAAGTTGGCGTCCTCGCCGATGCCGGGATGGGCGGTCATGAGCATAAAGTCGCTGTAGAGCTTGGCCGTCTTCTCGTTAAAGTTGCCGGTGCCCAACAGCGTCAAGCGTGTAAGCGCCATACCCTCGCGATAGGTGAGCTGGCAGATCTTGGAGTGGCACTTAAAGCCTTCGGAGCCGTAGATGACGGTGCAGCCTGCCTCTTCCAAGCGCTCGGCCCACTCGATGTTGTTCTGCTCGTCGAAGCGAGCGCGGAGTTCCATGAGCACCGTGACTTCTTTGCCGTTCTCGGCGGCATCGATCAGCGACTCGCACAGGCGGCTCTGCTTGGCCACGCGGTAGAGCGTGATGCGCAGTGAGATGCACTCGGGGTCGTAGGCGGCCTCGTGCACCAGATCCAGGAAGGGGTTCATAGCCTCATAGGGATAAAAGAGCAGCTTGTCGTGCTGAAGTACCTGCTCGCGGATGGAGCGGGTCATATCGATGGTGGGGTTGGGCTGCGGCTTAAACGGCGTAAAGAGCAGCTCGTTGCGCAGGTGCTCGGGAATCTTGCCCTCAATGCCAAAGACATAGCCCAGGTTGAGCGGGATATCGCAGGTAAAGACCGAGCGACGCGGGAGCTCGAGCGCCTTGCGGATAGTCTTGAGCGTCGCTTTTTCGAGTGAGCCCGAGACGGCGAGTACTACCGGCTGCAGGCGCAGGCGCTTCTTGAGGATGCGCTTCATATGCTGGCGATAGTCCTCTTCCTCCTCGACGCCCTCACCGTCGGGATCGATGTCGGCGTTGCGGGTGACGCGGATGAGCGCGCGGTCGAGCGGCTTATAGGAGCCAAAGCAGCTGTCCAGGCAGGCGAGGATGACGTCCTCGAGCAGAATGTAGGAGTAGGTGCCGGTGGGCGAGGGGATCTCGACCACGCGGTTCATCGAGGCGGGAATCTCGATCAGGCCCAGCAGGCTTTCCTCGTCGGTGACGCCGTCCAGGCCACAGGCCAGGTAGAGTGCGCCGTTACGCAGGTTGGGGAAGGGGTGGCGCGGGTCGATCACCAGCGGCGAGATGACCGGCGACACGTAGGCCTGGAAGTAGCGGGTTACAAAGGTGCGCTCCTCGGGCGTAAGCGAATCGATGCGAGCGCGGTGAACGCCCAAGGTGTCGAGCTTGCCCTCGATACTTTTGAAGATTGACTCCCAACGGGTAAGGAGCTCGGGCATTTCGGCCATAACAGCATCGACCTGCTCAGAGGCGGTCATATTGCTTTTGTTGTCGACAGGCTGTTTTTTGAGCTCGGCCAGGTCGGACAGACCACCTACACGGACCATAAGGAACTCGTCGAGGTTGGACTCGAAGATCGAGACGAACTTAAGGCGCTCGAACAGCGGCACGGACTCATCGAAGGCTTCGTCGAGCACGCGGTTGTCAAAGCGTAGCCAGCTGAGCTCTCGGTTTTGCGTATACGAGAAGTCGCGCGGCGGTTTGCGCAGCTTTGCGGCGGCTTGCTTCTTTTCGATTTTGCTCGGCATATGCATCTGTCCGTTCAGTCCCCACAGGGGACGGTAGCCTAACACTATTCACTATTGTCTCAATTTAGTCGACCTATGGCACGGACGTATTGTACGAACGGCATCTTTACCTACTTCTTACGCTGTCAAAGCATGCAACAAACTACCCGACCCGCTTTGAAACAATTTATATCCATACTCAACTGGTGAGGATGTATGAATAAGAATGATTGCGAGCTGAATATAATCGAATCCAAATCGAATCATGGACAAACGACATATATATGCAGAAAACAGTCTTAGCTATGCAATTCCTAAACATGAAAATATTTGTGCTATCTCGCTCAATTCCTTAGAAAAAAGAACGATTACCTTTGAAAACCTGCTTTAGAGAACCGAAGTGCATCATGGGGGAATCATATGCGATATACCGTTCATCGCACTTTGCTGACCGTTCGGGGGCGAGGTGGAATTGCGGGTGGTTTTTGGATATAACTAGAGCTGTCAGCAAGCAGCGCCCCATACGGAGGGGCACTGATACATTCGGCCAGTAAGGCCCGAAAGAAAGGTAGGAGGCCATGACGAAAGGTCTGCACGTGCCTTCCGAGATCGGCAAGCTCAGGAAGGTCTGCCTGCACCGTCCCGGCGACGAGCTCCTCAACCTGCCGCCCGACGAGCTCGAGCGACTCCTGTTCGACGACGTCCCGTTCCTTGAGGTCGCGCAGCAGGAGCACGACACCTTCGCCCAGATCCTGAGGGACCAGGGCGTGGAGGTGCTCTACCTCGAGAGCCTCGTCGCGGAGGTGTTCGACCAGGTCCCCGGCGCCCGCGCCGAGTTCACCGACCAGTACATCGCCGAGGCAGGCATCCGCGGCCAGCACATGCCGCAGATCGTCCGCGAGAAGCTTGACTCCATCGAGGACAACCTCGAGTTCGTCAAGAAGACCATGGCCGGCATGACCAAGGCCGAGATCGACATGCCCCTCACGGCGTCCACGACCCTCGACTCCCTGGTCAACTCCGAGTCCGAGTCCGACCTGATCATCGACCCGATGCCCAACCTCTACTTCACCCGCGACCCGTTCGCGGTCGTCGGCGAGGGCGTCAACCTCAACCGCATGTACTCGGTCACCCGCAACCGCGAGACCCTGTACGGCAAGTACGTCTTCAAGTACCACCCCGACTACAAGGACGTCTCCCTGTACTTCCGCCGCGACTGCCAGTTCCACACCGAGGGCGGCGACGTGCTGAACATCAACGAGAAGACCCTCGCCGTCGGCATCTCCCAGCGCACCCAGGCGGCCGCCATCGACGTCATGGCCCAGAACATCTTCTGGAACTCCGACTCCAAGGTCGAGCGCATCCTGGCCTTCGACATCCCCGTCTCGCGCGCCTTCATGCACCTCGACACGGTCTTCACCCAGATCGACGTCGATAAGTTCACGATCCACCCCGCCATCATGGGCACCCTGCGCGTCTACGAGCTGACCGCCGGCAAGAACCCGGGCGACGTGAACATCCGCCTGATCGAGGACACCCTCGAGCACGTCCTGGAGGACGCCACCGGCGTCGACCAGGTCAAGCTGATCCCCTGCGGCGGCGGCGACCCGATCGCGGCCTCCCGCGAGCAGTGGAACGACGGCTCCAACACCCTGTGCGTCGAGCCCGGCAAGATCTGCGTCTACGCCCGCAACACCGTCACCAACGACGTGCTGTACAAGGAGGGCCTGGACCTTCTCGTCGTGCCCTCCGCCGAGCTCTCCCGCGGCCGCGGCGGCCCGCGCTGCATGAGCATGCCCTTCTGGCGCGAGGACCTCTAAGGTTTTCAAAGACCCGTACAGGTCTTAATACAAACATCTAGCTGACATTAGATGTCTCCCAATGGGACGGTGCGGTTCTTTCGCACCGTCCCATTCATGTTTATTGACGCTAAATTAAGATCAGATAAGGTGGCCATGGATATCAAGACAATTGGCGTTGAGGATTGGCTCAACGTTTGGGAGAAGAGTGCTACCTGGGATATCGCTCAGTCGACGATCTCGTCGCTGACCATGGGTGAGCTTCGCGCACTTGACGAGCAGGACGGTGCTACGCTCTACGAGCGCCTGGACCGCGAGAAGATGAACTACGGCTGGATCGAGGGTTCGCCCGACTTTAAGGCCGAAGTCGCCAAGCTGTATCGTCGCGAGGTCAATCCCGATCACATTTTGCAGACCAACGGCTGCACGGGCGCGAACCTCAACGCCATCATGGCCGTGGTCGAGCCCGGCGACCATGTGATTGCCGAGTGGCCCACCTATTCGCCGCTCTATGAGATTCCGCGTACGCTCGGTGCCGAGGTCGAGTATTGGGAGCTTCGCGAGGAGCTCGGCTGGAAGCCCGATATCGAGGAGCTCAAGCGCCTGGTTCGGTCCACCACAAAGCTCATCTGCATCAACAACGCATCGAACCCCATCGGTACCGTGCTCGATGCCGATACACTCGGCCAGATTGCCGAGATCGCCCGTTCGGTGGGCGCCTACGTGCTGTGCGACGAGGTGTATCTGCCGCTCGAGAACACCGAGTCCTTTATATCGATGGCCGACGTGTACGAGAAGGCCATTGTCACCAACTCGGTGTCCAAGACCTATTCGACGCCTGCGGCTCGCGTGGGCTGGGTCGTGGCCGACGAAGAGGTCTCCAACCGCATCCGCACCTATCGTGACTACACCATGATCTGCGGCGGCGTGTTCAACGACGCCCTGGCGACCTACGTGCTCGAGCACAAGGATAAGATCCTTGAGCGCAACCGTAAGATCGTGTTTGGCAACCGTGATATCGCTCAGGCATGGATCGATGCGCAGAGCCGCGTCTCTTGGACGGCGCCGCAGGGCGTATCCACCTCGTTTATCCAGCTGGATATTCCCGAGAACGATGAGGAGTTCTGCAAGCGCCTGCTGGCCGAGAGGGGAGTGCTGCTGGTTCCCGGCAGCCGCTTTGAGCTTCCCTGCGGCGCGCGTCTGGGCTACTGCGCGAGCGAAGACGTTCTTCGCGAGGGCCTGAGGCTTCTGGGCGAGGCGCTGGCGGAGTTTGATCGCTAGGATTCCGACGGCTCTCAAACCCACTCAAATCTGTCTACGATTATCGATAACAGACCCGTTTCCCATGAGGGGAGCGGGTCTGTTTTTCTATACCGAGAAGTCAAGTTGTTACAAATGAGGCCGTAAGGCGAGCCGGTGTTCGTTGGGCCTTATACTGAACTTCCGGTGAACGGTACCAAGCGTCTGGTAAACGGTAATATGCATACCAGAAATGAATAGGACAAACTTTTTTCTGAATAAAAATGAAAATGGTTGAGACATGGCAAGAATTACGAATTCTATTCATACCTTTGCGTGAAATATGCAAATTGAGGGTGGTTTAAGAAAGACTAGTTCCAATTGATTTTCCGGTTAAAAAAGCGTTTAAGCACGTAGATACACTTTATTAAGTCAAAGTGTACCATGCGTGAAGTATATGTGTATGCCGTTCACCCCCCATAAAAAACCGTTCGGGGGCAAGGTGGAAGTATGGGCTGTTTTTGGATATAAATATGTCGTCAGCAATAACGCCTCACACGGAGGGGCGCTAACGAATCGGCCCTGACAGGGGCCCGAAAGAAAGGTAGGAGGCCATGACGAAAGGTCTGCACGTGCCTTCCGAGATCGGCAAGCTCAGGAAGGTCTGCCTGCACCGTCCCGGCGACGAGCTCCTCAACCTGCCGCCCGACGAGCTCGAGCGACTCCTGTTCGACGACGTCCCGTTCCTTGAGGTCGCGCAGCAGGAGCACGACACCTTCGCCCAGATCCTGAGGGACCAGGGCGTGGAGGTGCTCTACCTCGAGAGCCTCGTCGCGGAGGTGTTCGACCAGGTCCCCGGCGCCCGCGCCGAGTTCACCGACCAGTACATCGCCGAGGCAGGCATCCGCGGCCAGCACATGCCGCAGATCGTCCGCGAGAAGCTTGACTCCATCGAGGACAACCTCGAGTTCGTCAAGAAGACCATGGCCGGCATGACCAAGGCCGAGATCGACATGCCCCTCACGGCGTCCACGACCCTCGACTCCCTGGTCAACTCCGAGTCCGAGTCCGACCTGATCATCGACCCGATGCCCAACCTCTACTTCACCCGCGACCCGTTCGCGGTCGTCGGCGAGGGCGTCAACCTCAACCGCATGTACTCGGTCACCCGCAACCGCGAGACCCTGTACGGCAAGTACGTCTTCAAGTACCACCCCGACTACAAGGACGTCTCCCTGTACTTCCGCCGCGACTGCCAGTTCCACACCGAGGGCGGCGACGTGCTGAACATCAACGAGAAGACCCTCGCCGTCGGCATCTCCCAGCGCACCCAGGCGGCCGCCATCGACGTCATGGCCCAGAACATCTTCTGGAACTCCGACTCCAAGGTCGAGCGCATCCTGGCCTTCGACATCCCCGTCTCGCGCGCCTTCATGCACCTCGACACGGTCTTCACCCAGATCGACGTCGATAAGTTCACGATCCACCCCGCCATCATGGGCACCCTGCGCGTCTACGAGCTGACCGCCGGCAAGAACCCGGGCGACGTGAACATCCGCCTGATCGAGGACACCCTCGAGCACGTCCTGGAGGACGCCACCGGCGTCGACCAGGTCAAGCTGATCCCCTGCGGCGGCGGCGACCCGATCGCGGCCTCCCGCGAGCAGTGGAACGACGGCTCCAACACCCTGTGCGTCGAGCCCGGCAAGATCTGCGTCTACGCCCGCAACACCGTCACCAACGACGTGCTGTACAAGGAGGGCCTGGACCTTCTCGTCGTGCCCTCCGCCGAGCTCTCCCGCGGCCGTGGCGGCCCGCGCTGCATGAGCATGCCCTTCTGGCGCGAGGACCTCTAAGTCTTTCCGTTTCCGGTGCGGTCTCCCTACAACCGCACCGGTTTCGCCCGTCAAACGGGCACCACTAGTATTTGCGTAATTCATTTCTTCGAAAGGATTCGAACCATGGGTGTTAACCTCTCCGGCCGTAGCTTCCTTAAGCTCCTCGACCTCACCACCGAGGAGATCGAGTACCTGCTCAAGCTCTCCAAGAACTTCAAGGACATGAAGCGCGCTGGCGTTCCGCACCGCTATCTCGAGGGCAAGAACATCGTCCTGCTCTTCCAGAAGACTTCCACCCGTACCCGCTGCGCCTTCGAGGTCGGCGGCATGGATTTGGGCATGGGCGTCACCTACCTCGATCCGGGTTCGTCGCAGATGGGCAAGAAGGAGTCCATCGAGGACACCGCCCGCGTTCTCGGCCGCATGTATGACGGCATCGAGTTCCGTGGCTTTGCCCAGGACGACGTCGAGGAGCTTGCCGCTAAGTCCGGCGTGCCCGTCTGGAACGGTCTGACCACCGAGTGGCACCCCACTCAGATGCTCGCCGACATCCTGACCGTCCAGGAGAACTTCAACTACGACATCAAGGGCAAGACCCTCGTCTTCATGGGCGACTGCAAGAACAACGTCGCTCGCTCCCTCATGGTCGTCTGCTCCAAGCTCGGCATGAACTTCGTGGCCTGCGGCCCCGAGGAGTGCATGCCCGCTGACGACGTCATCGAGGCCTGCAAGCCCATCGCCGAGGCCAACGGCTGCACCATCAAGCTGACCACCGACGTCAAGGACGGCGTCACCGGTGCCGACGTTATCTACACCGACGTGTGGGTCTCCATGGGCGAGCCTGACGAGGTCTGGGCCGAGCGCATCGCTCAGCTCACCCCGTATCGTGTCACCTCCGAGGTCATGGCTATGGCCAACCCGGGTGCCATCTTCCTGCACTGCCTGCCCAGCTTCCACGACACCAACACCACCATTGGCGCCGAGAAGTGCGAGCAGTTCGGCATCACCGAGCAGGAGGTCACCGACGAGGTCTTCGAGAGCCCCGCTTCCAAGGTCTTCGACGAGGCCGAGAACCGCATGCACACCATCAAGGCTGTCATGTACGCCACGCTCAAGTAAGAGCATCTAGCATCTCGCTCGGGGTGCATTCCTGCGCACCCCGAGCGCTTTTGTCTGGTAAAAATCTCGCACCGAGCGACATGCACGGCACGGAAGAGCCGCTTCGGGCGAGATCAGTAAATGATTTATGAAGGGGGGATGAGAACTATGACTGAGACCGCTAAGAAAAAGCGCGGTATGCCTTCATCGTTCACCATTCTTCTTGCTCTGCTGGCAATCGTCGCGGTTGTTACCGTTATCGTCTCCGGTACGTCCGGTGGCGAGGTTACCGCTGCCCGCCTGAGCGATTTCTGCACCGCCCCGGTCAAGGGCTTCGCTGACGCTCTGCCCGTCTGCCTCTTCGTTATGATCCTCGGCGGCTTCCTCGGCATGATGACCGAGACCGGCGCCCTGGACAACGGCATTGCCGTTCTGGTGCAGAAGCTTAAGGGCAATGAGATCATGCTCATTCCCGTGCTGATGCTCATCTTCTCCCTCGGTGGTACCACCTATGGTATGTGCGAGGAGACCGTTCCCTTCTACGCCCTGCTTGCCGCTACCATGATGGCCGCTGGCTTCGACCCTATGGTCGGTGCTGCCACCGTCCTGCTCGGCGCTGGCTGCGGCTGCCTGGGCTCCACGGTTAACCCGTTCGCCGTCGGCGCTGCCGTCGACGCTCTGACCGGCGTTGGCATTGAGGTCAACCAGTCCATCATCATCGGCCTCGGTGCCGTCCTGTGGATTGTTACCACTGCCATGTCCATCTTCTTCGTCATGAGCTATGCCAAGAAGGTCAAGGCTGACAAGGGTTCCACCATCCTTTCGATGCAGGAGCTCAAGGACGCCGAAGAGGCTCACGGCAAGGCTGCTTCCGAGGTTAACAAGGAGGTCAAGCTCACCGGTCGTCAGAAGGGTGTTCTGATCGCCTTTGCCTTCACCTTCGTCGTCATGATCGTCGGCTTCATCCCGCTGGCCGACCTCAACGAGGGCGTCGCCAACTTCTTCGATGCTGGCGCTGTCTATGACGCCGACGGTAACGCCATCGTTCAGGGCTGGTCTGCCCTGATCACCGGCCTGCCCATTGGCCAGTGGTACTTCGACGAGGCTTCCACTTGGTTCTTCCTCATGGCTATCCTGATCGGTATCATCGGTGGCCTCTCCGAGAAGCAGATCGTCAACACCTTCATCACCGGCGCTGCCGACATGATGTCCGTTGTCCTCGTCATCGCTCTTGCCCGTGGTATCTCCGTCCTCATGGCTAGCACCGGCCTCGACGTCTACGTCCTCGACGCTGCCGCCAATGCTCTGGCTGGCCTGTCCGGCGTGATCTTCGCTCCCATGAGCTTCCTGGTCTACTTTGGCCTGTCCTTCCTGATCCCCTCGACCTCCGGTATGGCTACTGTCTCCATGCCCATCATGGGACCGCTGGCTGTTAAGCTCGGCTTCTCGCCCGAGGTCATGGTCATGATCTTCTCCGCCGCCATCGGTGTCGTGAACCTGTTCACCCCGACCTCTGGCGCCATCATGGGCGGTCTTGCCCTGGCCAAGATCGAGTGGACGACCTGGCTCAAGTTTGCTCTTAAGCTCATCGTCGCTCTCTCCGTCGTCTGCGCCGTCATCCTGACCATCGCTTGCGTGATGCTCTAAGTACCCCTTGGGTACCCCACGGAAACCATGACGATCCTGTAAAGGATCACCTGGTCATCGTCTGTCCGGTGGGGTAACCCCACCGGTAGACTCCTACCTTTAGCCTCCTCCCGTTCCGTGCGCGGGGGGAGGCGCTCTTATGTTGCGCGGTTCTACGAACCGCGCAACCAGTCGACGCTGCGCGCCGTCCAGAACGACAATTTGTCATTCAAAAGGCAAGGCATGACCAAAAGGTCTATGCCTTGCCTTTTTCATGCCAACTTGTACGTTCTGGACGGCGCTCGCTGTCCGTCCTCTGCCTGCGGCGCTTTCCATTGTTGGTGCAGGGGCGCTTTGCCTACTCTGGCGGGCTTTCGCTGGCTTATGCTTAACCTGCGACGTTTTCATTGTTGGTGCTGAGTGCCTTGTTTCCCGTTCCAAATGAGCCACCCCGGGTCCCCGGCGGTTGCGGTGGGCGTGTTTGGTTGGTGCCTGTTGATGGCCTGGGCATCGGGGAGGGCAGGCTCCGTTATAATCGCGTAGGAACTTAATTTACGAAACGGGACGGGAGCCATACATGCGCCAGGGTTTCGACAACGCGAAGTATATCGAGCTGCAGGCTGCTCACATTAAGGAGCGCATCTCGCAGTTTGGTGGCAAGCTCTATTTGGAGTTTGGCGGTAAGCTGTTCGATGACTATCATGCGAGCCGCGTGCTACCGGGTTTTGAACCGGACAGCAAGTTCCGCATGCTCAAGAGCATCGCCGACGATGTCGAGGTTATCATCGCGATCAACGCGAACCACATCGAGAAAAACAAGGCTCGTGGTGACCTTGGTATTACCTATGACGAGGATGTGCTGCGCCTGGTTGACCTGTTCCGCGGCAACGGCTTTGCCGTCGCGGCTGTGGTCATCACCCAGTACGCCGGCCAGCCTGCTGCCGATGTGTTCCGCAACCGCCTGAACGCGCTCGGTATTCCCGCCAAGCTGCACTATCCCATCGAGGGGTATCCGCACGATGTCGATCTGATCGTGTCCGACGATGGCTACGGCAAGAACGAGTTTGTCGAGACCACCCGTCCGCTCGTCGTCGTGACGGCGCCCGGCCCTGGCTCGGGCAAGCTCGCCACTTGCCTCTCGCAGCTGTATCACGAGCATAAGCACGGTACCGCCGCCGGCTATGCCAAGTTTGAGACCTTCCCGGTCTGGAATCTTCCTCTGACGCATCCGGTCAATATTGCCTACGAGGCCGCCACGGCTGACCTCGACGACGCCAATATCATCGATTCGTTCCACCTTGAGGCCTACAACAAGACCACGGTCAACTACAACCGCGACGTCGAGGCCTTCCCGGTAGTCCGTGCCCTGATGGAAAAGATCCTGGGCAAGAGCCCCTACCAGAGCCCTACGGACATGGGCGTCAATATGGTTGGCTTTGCCATCACCGATGACGATGCCTGCCGCGACGCTTCCAAGATGGAGATCGTCCGCCGCTACTTTACCGCGGTCGAAAATGTGCGCCGTACCGGCGTGGGCGATGAGCAAGTCGACCGTCTCAAGATTATTATGAAGAAAGCCGGCATCGATAAGAACTACTCACCGGCGCGCTCGGCGGCCCTCACCAGGGAGCAGCTGACGGGTGGTCCCGTGGGTGCCATGGTCATGCCCGATGGCTCCGTGGTGACCGGCAAGACCTCCACGCGCCTGGGCGCCGCAAGTTCGCTCATTATGAACGCCCTCAAGCATGTCTCGGGCGTCGACCTTGAGCTCGAGGTCATTAGCGATGAGGCGATCGAGCCCATCAGCAAGCTCAAGACGCATTTCCTGGGAAGTAAAAACCCGCGCCTCCACACCGACGAGACGCTTATGGCGCTGTCGATCACCTCGGCCACGAGTGAGACGGCCGCTCGCGTCCTTTCGGGCCTGGAGCAGTTGCGCGGTTGCGATGCCTTCTTTAGCGTGATCATCTCGCCGACGGACGAGACGGTACTGCGCAAACTGGGTATCAACGTGTGCTGCGAGCCCAAGTTTGAGCGCCGCGGTTTCTTCCATCGCTAAGTTTGAAGCACCGCGGTAATTGCATTGCATTTTGGCCGTATCGGGTTAGCGCCCGGTACGGCTTTTTGATCAATTAAGCGCCTATTTCGGCGAAAAATAGCCGTTTACCTGCCTAGAAACAATTTGAGCGGTATACAATAACCGTAACTGTTTCATCCTTAGCGGGATGCCGCATGATGGATATTACCTGCCATCGTGAGGTGTGTCGGTCGCGCACGGCGCGTTAGATGCTCGTGCTCGGTTTGAGGAGGCTGCTATGGCGGGCAAGGGTCGTGCGAGTGTCAACGATATGAAGCGTGTCGAGGTGCTGGTGTTGATGGAGATCGACCAGCAAACCGAAGACAATGGCGGGCCGTATGGTTTCTCGCGCAAAACGCTTGCCGAGCGCGTGGGGGTTTCGCCGTATCGTGCCCGCGCCGCAATCGATCGCTTGGATTCCGAAGGCATGATTGATGTCGTCTCGCGTTATAGCGACGACGGCGGTCAGCTTGCAAATGGCATTTGCCTCACCGAACGTGGCGAGTGGTATCTTGAGGGCGTCCGTACCGGCATGCTCGTTCAAGAAATGCTTGAGGACGAGGTTGCTGATCGATAGCAGCATGTAGCCCTTGCCATAGCGACGCCGCCTGGGAAACTGGGCGGCGTTTTGTTTCAAGATTGAGAAATGCAATCGCACGCGAGAAAAATTGCGAACGGTCCGCGGCGCGAGTATTACAATGAAGACCCGTAAGATGTGGATAAACAACTTCTACGGGAAGCGCAGGTAACTCAATATGACCAAGCATGTGTTCGTAACCGGTGGCGTGGTTTCGTCCCTGGGCAAGGGTATCACCGCGGCCTCGCTGGGCCGTCTGCTCAAGTCGCGTGGCTACAAAGTAACGATGCAGAAGGCCGACCCGTATCTGAACGTCGACCCCGGTACCATGAGCCCGTTCCAGCATGGTGAGGTCTTCGTTACTGAGGATGGTTACGAGTCCGACCTGGACCTGGGCCATTACGAGCGCTTTATTGATGAGAACCTGACCCGCGATTCCAACTTTACGACCGGTGCCATCTACAAAAGCCTAATCGCCCGTGAACGTCGCGGCGACTTTTTGGGCGGTACCGTGCAGGTGATTCCCCACGTCACCAATGCCATTAAGGACAAGTTTCGCCGCATCGAGGAGCAGACCGGCTCCGATGTAGTCATCACCGAGCTGGGCGGCACGATCGGCGACATCGAGTCCCAACCGTTTGTCGAGGCCATCCGTCAGTACCGCAAGGAGGCCGGCCCCGAGAACGTCTGCTACATCCACGTGTCGCTCGTTCCCTATATCGCCGCCGCCCACGAGGTCAAGACCAAGCCCACGCAGCATTCCGTCAAGGAGCTCCGCAGCTTTGGCATCCAGCCCGATATCATCGTGCTGCGCTCCGACCACCATATCGATGACGCTATCCGCGGAAAGATCGCAAGCTTCTGCGACGTCGACACCGATTGCGTCTTTACCAACGAGGACTGCGCGAGCATTTACGATGTTCCGCAGCTGCTTGCCGAGCAGGACTTTGACCTGCGCATTTGCGAGCGCCTTGGTCTGGATCCGCGTGAGCGCGACATGAGCGAGTGGAACGAGTTCCTGCGCAAACAGAATCACGCCAACCATCACGCCGACAAGGTGAAGATCGCCGTCGTGGGTAAGTACACGCAGCTGCCCGATGCGTACCTGTCGGTTATCGAGGCCCTGCACCATGCGGGCGTCTTCTACGATCGCCATGTGGACGTCCAGCTGGTCGACGGCGAGAGCCTCGACGAGCAGAATGTCTCCGAGGTTCTGGGCGACGCCTCGGGCATCCTGGTCCCCGGCGGCTTTGGCAAGCGCGCCCTGGAGGGCAAGATCCTCGCGGCCGAGTTTGCCCGTGAGCACAAGATTCCGTATCTGGGCATTTGCCTGGGTATGCAGGTCGCCGTGTGCGAGTTCGCCCGCAATGTCGTTGGCCTTGCCGGTGCCAGCTCCTCCGAGTTTGATCCGGACGGTCCGTATAGCGTCATCGATCTGATGAGCTCGCAGGAGGACGTGACCGAGAAGGGCGGCACCATGCGCCTGGGCGCCTATCCGTGCAAGCTCGCCGCCGATACTCTTGCTCGCGAGGCATATGGCGAGGAACTCGTCTACGAGCGTCACCGTCACCGCTTTGAGTTCAACAACGCCTTCCGCGACCAGCTCGAGGACGCCGGTTTGGTTATCTCGGGTCTGTCGCCCGACGAGCGCCTGGTCGAGATGGTCGAGCTGCCGCGCGACGTGCATCCGTGGTATGTGGCAACCCAGGCTCACCCCGAGTTCAAGAGCCGCCCGACCAACCCGCAGCCGCTGTTCCGAGAGTTCGTGCGTGCCTCGATCGGCCAGCACGAGGGTGTCGACCGTCTGCAGGTGACGCCCATGAACCTCGCTACGGACTAAGGGTGCCGGCGAATAAGGAACATACCGAAGCTACTCCCTCGTCGCTCGCCGTGGCGGCGGGGGAGTATCTTGATTACCTCGCGGTCGAGCGGGGCTTGGCGCGCAACACGATTGTGGCCTATCGTCGTGACCTGACGACGTACTGCGCCTATCTGGAGCGGGCGGGTATTGTGTCTTTTGAAGAGGTGACCCGTCAGGTCGTGGAGGGCTTTGTCGCCGATCGCCGCGACGGAGGCTATTCCGACGCCTCGGTGGAGCGCGCGCTTGCTGCCGTGAAGGGCCTGCATGCCTTTTTGGTGCGCGATGGGGCCGTGGCCCAAAACCCGACGGCGGCGTTGCGCCTGCCTAAAAAGGCTGAGCGTTTGCCGGAGTATCTATCGGTGGAGGATGTCTCGGCGCTGCTCGATCAAGACTTTCCCGAGGGCGAGATGGGACTGCGCGACCATGCCATCTTGGAAGTGCTCTACGGATGCGGTTTGCGTGTGAGTGAGCTGGTTGGGCTCGATGTGGGCGATATCCATATTGACGATGGCTTTGTACTCGTTCGCGGTAAGGGCTCAAAGGAACGCCTGTCCCCACTGGTGGGAAGCGCGGCGCGAGCTCTGACGCTCTATGTAACTGAGGGACGTTCTCGCTTGGCGGCCCATGCCCGCGGAACCGAGACCTCGGCGGTCTTTTTAAATAAGAACGGACGTCGCCTGTCGCGCCAGGCCGTGCATGCGATATGCGAGCGGTATGGGCGTCAGGTGGGGCTGGTGGGGCTCCATCCCCATACCTTGCGCCACTCCTTTGCCACCCACATGCTCGCGGGCGGTGCCGACCTGCGTGTGCTGCAGGAGATTTTGGGCCATGCCGATATTTCGACCACGCAGGTCTACACGCATGTCGACCGAACGCAACTGACCGAGGTCTATCTGGCGGCGCATCCGCTAGCACATCGCTAGCACATCGCTGACCTGCATATTTATAAATACTAAAGGGGACGGGCCCCAGATTGCCGAGACGCACTTTTGCGCGCATGGGCAATCTGGGGCTCGTCCCATTTTTCGCTAGACACCGACGCGGCGGTGGGCCGTGCGTACCGTGGGTGGGGGAGTTTGGGGGCGATGTGAACGGCGTGTAAAGGGACGTAAAAATCGCCTCAAGGTCAACTTGAAGGTTGAGGTTCGCGGGCGTGGTTCTACAGGTGGCATCCCGCCTTTGCTGCAAACACAACATATTGTGTTTTCGAACATATGCTCGGGGGTGTTTTACAACATATTGGGGGTGGAATGGTGGGAAGGGGTGGGGAAAGGTGTTGAAAAATGGGGCAGTTCCCCATATTATTGATGACGTCGACAGGCGGGGTGGTTCCCCGCGTACGTGCCATCTGAGTAACCGAGGGGAGGGCGCACATGGGAATGACTGGTGCATACGAGCGCAATCTCGATGCAAAAGGTCGTCTGTCCCTGCCTGCACCCCTTCGCGAGGAGCTTGGAGAGCACGTTCGCGTGTTCAAAGCCCTGGATGTCGATGCTCTGTACGTGTTCTCTGCCGAGGCCTTCGATAAGTGGGTCGAAGGACTCTTCGCGGGTCGTGAGGGCCACGAGGGTTTTAACCCGCGCGACATCAACGACCAGAAGCTCATGAGGGCGATCAACAAGCGCACCACGTCGATGGATGTGGACAGCGCGGGTCGTATCGGTCTTTCTGAGTCTCTCCGCAAGCAGGCGAACCTCGACCGCGAGGTCACGGTTGTGGGCAACTACGACCACCTTGAGGTTTGGGATCGCGCCGCGGCCGATGAGGACGATGACGATGAGGCCCTGCTGGACCTCTTCTTCTCGTAAGGGCAAGGCACGGGTAACGGATGGAGCGTGGGATCTTGACACAAGAATATCGGCATGAACCTGTCATGCTCGGCGAAGTGCTTGAGTCGCTGCAGCTAAAGAGCGGCTCCGTTGTCTGCGATTGCACCCTTGGCGGTGCCGGCCATTCGGTAAAGATGGCCGCACAGGTGGGGGAGACGGGCCTTTTGCTCGGCGTCGATCAGGACGACATGGCCCTCGAGGCCGCTGGCGCCCGTCTGGACCGCGAGGTTCCCGGCGTACCGCACCAGCTGCTGAAGGGCAACTTCGGCGACTTGGACGAGCTGCTTTGCTCGGCCGAGGTGCCCGGGGTCGATGGCTTCCTGTTCGATTTGGGCGTTTCGTCACCGCAACTCGATATCCCTGGCAGGGGCTTTTCGTATAACGAGGACGCCCCATTGGACATGCGGATGGATCCGGGCAATAACACCTTAAACGCAGCTGAGGTCATCAACACCTATAACGAACACGACCTCGCCCGGATTCTACGCGTCTACGGCGAAGAGAAGTTCGCCTCGCAGATCGCGCGCGAGATCGTGCGCCGCCGCGAGCAAGAATCGATCGAAACCACCGGCCAATTTGTCGAGATCATCAAGGCGGGTATCCCGGCTGCCGCTCGTCGGCATGGCGGACACCCGGCCAAGAAAAGTTTTCAGGCCATTCGCATCGAGGTCAATCACGAGCTCGATGTGCTCGAACGAGGGCTTGATGCCGCCACCAGGTGGCTCAACCCGGGCGGACGTATCTGCGTCATTTCGTATCACTCGCTCGAGGACCGTATCGTAAAGAACCACTTTAAGGAGATGAGCCAGGGGTGCACGTGTCCGCCGGAGATTCCGGTGTGCGTGTGCGGCAACGTGCCGATACTCAAGGTCATCACCCGCAAACCCCTGGTTGCCCAGCCTGATGAGGTTGAGCGCAACCCTCGGGCGAGATCAGCCAAAATCCGCGTGGCGCAGCGTCTGTAGGCGCGACCGCGCGATATTGGACCTCCCGCTCGCACCATAAACGAAGCTTAAACACACTACCAACGTACTCGGGATGGGAGGCGGCATATCATGGGCTACAACACTTCAAACGCAGCACTCGCCTATGATATGAACGCCATGCCCGCCTATCGTGAGGCACCGCAGGCCTCCGTTGCTCCCCGCGAGCAGCGCACGCCGCGCTTTGATGTCTACACGGGCGCGGGCCGTCAGGCAAACCAGGCGGTAAGCCCGGTTTTCATGAGCGTTCTTAAAACGTTTTGCATCATTGCGGCCATCTTTATGACGATCGGTGTCGCCCGTGTGGCGCTCGCCGGCGTTACGGCCCAGGTGCTCAACAGCAATGCCGCGCTTACCAACACGCTCGAGAAGGCGACCGATGAGAGCTCTGACCTGGAGGTCATGCATTCGGTCTATGGTGCCGACACGCGCATTCGCGACCTTGCGGGCGCTTATGGCATGGTGGAGCCCAGCGAGAGCGTTACACTTGATTTTTCGCAGGATGCAGCCGCGGGCGCTAGCTCGACCGCGACCGCTCAGTAACAAGACGGTAGCTGAGTATGACAAATGACTATCGCCGCGGTTCCGACGGGGGTCGCGGTTCTGGACGTCCCTCATCGCGGGGACGTTCTGGTTATCAAGGAACGGGTCGGCCATCTTACAACGCGAGACCGTCCTATGGCAACGACCCCGCGTCGCGTCTCCGTGGCTCGAGTGGTCCTCAAATGCATAACACCAGACCGCGCAAGAGCTCGTCGACCGAATGGCTCACGGGCACGCCGCTGCCCCGTCGCAAAGCCGTCATGGGTTTCATCGGGTTTGGCTTGGGTTTGGGCGTCCTTCGCCTTGCCGACTATCAAATCGTGGAAGCCGATAAGTTACGCGACCGTGCCGATGCACGTCGCTTGCTTGCGCAGACGCTGTATGCCAAGCGCGGTACCATCTACGACCGTAACGGTAACGTGCTGGCGTCGTCGGTCGAATGTCGCAACATCGCTGTGAACCCCCAGCTTGTCGAGGATGTTGACAAGACGGTGTCGGCGCTGGTCAAGGCAACTGGAATCGATAAAAAGACCTGCCGCAAGCTCGTTGAGTCCGATGGAACCTGGGTGTATATCAAGCGCCAGGTGGACGAAGACGACGCTGCGGCGCTGGAGAAGAAGAACCTGCCCGGCGTGCTTTTTGAGCAGGCCATGAAGCGCGTATATCCATACGGCAATCTGGCATCGCAGGTGCTGGGTGTAGTGAATGTAGACAACGACGGCTTGACGGGTCTCGAAAAGCAATACAACAAGCTTCTGACCGGCACGAACGGTTCTCTCGTACGCGAGCGCGCGAGGGACGGCAGCTATATCGCGGGCGGTGCCTATAAAAAGGTGGCTGCGGTCGACGGCATTGATCTCGTGACGACGCTCGACGTCAATATCCAGCGTGCGGCCGAGGATGCCCTGGCAGAGGCTGTCGAGAAGACAAAGGCCAAGAACGGCTCGGCGCTGGTCACCGATCCTACGACTGGCGAGATCTTGGCAGCCTGCTCGTATCCGACCTACGACCAGACCAATTTGGAAAACGCCAAGACCGAGGATATGAACCTGCGCCTGGTCACCGACGCCTACGAGCCCGGCTCGGTCTTTAAGACGCTCGTGGCGGGCGCCGGCTTCGACTTGGGTGTCGTGCGGTCGAGTACGTCGTTTGAGGTGCCGGCGAGCATCAAGGTGGGCGACGATACCGTCACCGATGCCGACAAGCGCGACTACGCCATGACCATGGATGTGCGCGAGATGATGCGCCGTTCGTCCAACGTGGGATTTGTCCTGGTGGGGCGCAAGATCGGTGCCGACGACTTTGCCGCCTATGTGGACAAGTGGGGCATCGGTCACAGCTCTGGTGTCGATTTTCCGGGCGAGAGCCTGGGCATCGTCAAGGAGCGTGACCAGTATGACGGCGCCACGCTGGGCTCGATGAGCTTTGGACAGGCGCTGTCTGTCTCGCCGATTGAGATCGCACGTGCCGTGGGCGGCATCGCCAACGGCGGCGTGATGATGACCCCGCACTTCTATAAGTCCAGCAAAGGCGACGAGAAGGACTGGGGCGAAGGCGAGCGTGCGATTTCTGAGGATGCAGCATCCCAGGTGACATCGTGCATGCAGACGGTCGTGTCTGAAGGCACGGGCGTTGGCGGCGCAGTTGACGGCTATGACGTGGCGGGCAAGACCGGCACGGCCGAACGTGCCGACGAGAACGGCGGCTACCTCAAGGAGAACTACATGTCGTCCTTTATGGGCTTTGCACCGGCACAATCGCCCAAGGTGCTGTGCTATATCACGCTCGACGGAACGCCGAGCGGCTCAGATGCCGCTGCGGTGCCGTTCCAGTCCATTATGGCCAACGCGCTCGACGTGCTGGGTATCCCACACACGAAGTAGGGGGTTACAATCTTTGGGGCGTGGTTTGTTGTCCCATATGAGGGGTGTTCACATGCCCTGCACCACGCATGCGCGGCGCTGGGATACAATACGCCGATAGCATTATTTAGGTTTACAGGGGAGCTGCAATGATAGAGATCGCCGTCAACAACCTCGCGGCCGCAACAGGGGCCCGAACCGTGACGGGAGAAGTCGATCGGGTATGCCGCGGGTGCGTTATCGACTCGCGCCAGGTCGAGGAAGGGACGATTTTCGTCGCCTTTCCCGGTGAAAACGTCGACGGAAATGATTTTGCTTCCCGTGCCGTCCAGTCGGGTGCCGGCGCCGTCGTGATGACGCGTGAGCCCGAGGCCGAGCTGGTCTCGCTGGCGCAGGACAAGGGCTGTGCCATCTTGCTGACCGATGATCCCGAGGAGTTTCTGCTGCGTTTGGCGCACGCGTATCGCCTGGAGCTTGGCTGCCTGGTCGTTGGCATTACCGGTTCCATCGGCAAGACGACGACCAAGGACGTTCTCGCCGCTGTGCTCGCCAAGCGCTATCGTGTCTGGGCCACCAAGGGCAATTTCAATAACCTGATCGGCATGCCGCTCACGGTGCTTTCCGCTCCGGCCGATACCGAGGTCCTGGTGCTCGAGATGGGCATGAACCATTTCCACGAGATCGAGCGCCTGTCCCAGTCCGCCAATCCCAACCTTGCCATCGTGAGCAAGATCGGCACCTCTCATATCGGCATTTTGGGCAGCCGCGAGAACATCGCCCGCGCTAAGGCCGAGATTGTCCAGGGCATGTGCGCCGCCGGCGACTATTTGCCGCTGCTGGTTTTGGGCGGCGAGGACGATTTTACGCCGTTCATTCGCGATACGTTCGCCCGGCCTGCTGGTATCGACGTGATGCTGGCCGGTGTCTCTGACGATGATGAGGTCCGCGCCCGCGACGTTCGCGTTGATGACGAGGGCCGTCCGGTCTTTACGCTCGATTTTGGTCAGGGCGAGACAATCGATACCATGCTTGCCATCCCCGGCGTGCAGTCCGTTCCTAATGCCGTTAAGGCCGCCGCGGTTGCCTATCGCCTGGGCGTGACGCCCGAGCAGATCGATGCTGCCTTTAGGGGTCTTACGATCACCGGGCACCGCCAGGAGATCAAGCGCGCCAAGAGCGGTGCACGCATCATCGACGATTCCTATAACGCCAGCGCCGAATCGATGGCAGCCGGCCTCGATCTGCTGTGCTCGCTTTCATGCACGGGGTCTCGCATGGCGATCCTGGGCGAGATGGGCGAGATGGGCGATGAGGCTCCTCGCATGCATGAGCTCGTGGGCGCCTATGCCGCCGCCAAGAAGCTCGACATGCTGGCGTGCGTGGGTGGTGAGCTGGCCCAGCTTATGGCCGATGCCGCGCGCATGATGGGCATGGACGAGGACCGCATCCAGGTGTTCTCCGATTATCAGCAGGTGCTCGACCGCATGGGCGGCGCGCTTGAAAAACATGATGTTGTACTGGTCAAGGGTTCCCGCTTTGTTGAGCTCGACCGCTTTGTGGAAGGTGTGTGCTAGCCCATGTTCGGCAATCCCTCGTATCCAACGTATCAGGCTTTTTTGGGGCTTGGCATCGCCGCAGCCATTGCGCTGCTGCTCATGCCGTGGTGGATTAAGCTGCTCAAGGTCGAGGGTATCGGCCAGCAGGTTCGTGCCGACGGCCCCAAGCGTCATTTGGTTAAGCAGGGAACGCCCACCATGGGTGGCGTTGTCATCCTCGTCGCGATCTCGCTGACCTGCCTGCTGATGGGCAAGCTCACCACCGAGCTCGTGCTCGTGCTGCTCGCCACGCTGGCGACCGGCGTGCTGGGCCTGATCGACGATCTGACCTCCGTTACGCATGGGCGCTCGCTCGGTCTGACGCCGCATGCCAAGATGATCGGCCTAACCATTATCTGTGTCACCTTTACGGTGCTTGCCGTCAACTGGTGCGGCGTCGCCCCCGAGATTCGTTTTCCCGGTGGGTTGACGATTGACCTTGGCGTGCTTTCGACTACCATCTGCGGCTATTCGTTCCCGTGGCTCTATATTGTCTTTTGCTGGCTGATGATTGCCGGTCTTTCTAATGCCGTGAACTTGACCGATGGCCTTGACGGTCTTGCTGGCGGCACCTCCATGATCGCCATGCTCGCCATGGCTGCCATGGCGTTTTTGCACGGAGACGTGAACCTGTCCATCTTCTGCACCGCGTGTGCCGGTGCCTGCCTGGTCTTTCTGTGGTTCAACTGCTATCCGGCGAGCATCTTTATGGGTGATACCGGCTCGCTTGCCCTGGGCGCCGCGTTTGCCTGTACGTCCATCATGACTAACACCGAGGTCGTCTCCCTCATCATCGGTGGCCTGTTTATCGTTGAGACCCTGTCGGTCATGATTCAGGTCGTCTACTTCCACTTTACGCACAAGCGCGTCTTCCTTATGGCGCCCATCCATCATCATTTCGAAAAGAAGGGTTGGGCCGAGACCAAGGTCGTCATCCGTTTTTGGATTATCGCTGCGGCATTTGGTGCCGTTGGCCTTGCCCTGTTCTTCCAGTTGGGATAGTGGTCTTTCATGCCTCTTGCTGATGTCTTTAGCCTGCTCGTTTTGGGTCAGGGCAAATCCGGTCTCGATGTCGCCCGCTGGGCGCTGGCACATCCAGAGCGCGTAAGCGCCGTTACCGTGTATGGCGGCGGCACCTCTGAGCCCAATGACGCCACGCGTGCGCTCGAGGCTGCCGGTGCGTCGTTTGTCTATGGGACCGAACAGGTCGAGGGCGCCTATGACGTATGCGTGACGTGCCCGGGCATCTCGGAGTTCTCGGGCTTCTTTAAGGCCGGGCGCGAGCATGCCGCCCAGATTATGGGTGAGCCCGAGTTTGCCTATCGCCTGTCGCCCGATAACTGGATTGCCATCACGGGCACCAACGGCAAGACGACCACCACGTCGCTGACCGATTATCTGCTCAAGGCTTCCGGTGAGGCCAGTGTAGCTGTCGGCAACATCGGTGAGCCGCCTATCAACGAGATTGACGGCCGAGCCCACAACGAGTGGTTTGTGGCTGAGCTCTCGAGCTATCAGATTGCTACGACCACCGAGCTCCACCCTCGCGTGGCGGTGCTGCTCAACATCACTCCCGACCACTTGGGCTGGCATAAGAGCCATAAGAACTATGCGCTTGCCAAGATCAAACTGTTTGACAATATGGTCGATGACGATCTGGTGGTCGTCGACGTCGAAGACGCCGGCATTCACGAGTTCGATGAGTACATCTACACGCCGGGTCGTCGCATCTGCAAGGTTGCCTTTGACGAGCCAGAGGGTGAGGATGTCGCCTTTGTGCGCGATGGCAAGATGATCGTGCGCCTGAAGGGCGTCGAGACCCCGCTCATCGCTACATCCGAGCTCAAGATCTCGGGCCATCATAATGTTATCAATGCCCTGTGCGCTGCCACGGCTGTCCTGGCCGTCGGTGCCAATCCCGAGGGCATTTGCCGCGGTCTGGCCTCGTTCCAGCCGCTCGAGCACCGCGTGGAGCCGTGCGGCGAGATTGACGGAGTGCGCTACGTCAACGATTCCAAGGCGACCAACACCGACGCGGTCGAGAAGGCACTGACGGCATTTCCCGATGACAACGTGATCTTGCTGCTCGGCGGCCACGATAAGGGCACGCCGCTCACGGACTTCGCGCGCGTCGTTATGGATAACGTGCGCTCGGTCGTCTGCTTTGGCGATGCGCGCGAGCGCTTTACCGCCGCTATGGACGAGGCCGATGTCGATGGCGATGTGGATATCGCCCAAGCGGATGACCTACGCGATGCCGTGGACGTTGCCCGTTCGCTGTCGAGCCGTGGCGACGTGATCTTACTTTCTCCTGCCTGCTCTTCGTTCGATGAGTTCTCGGGCTATGAGGAGCGCGGCCGCGTGTTTAAGGACTACGTGGCTCAGCTTGCCGCTGCAGCGAAATCGCAAATGGAATAGGGGTTGCCGGTGAGAGAGGAGAGCCCCCGACAAGGTATGAGGAGGCCCGACTCGGACCGTGCTTCCTCGCGGCGTAGCACACCGCGTTCCGGTCGCGGCGGGCAGTCGTTTAGCGAACGCTATATTGCCGGCGTTCCCGCCCGCATCATGCGCCCCCGTCTGATATTTATGGCCTGCCTGTTTACTTTGGTGTGCTTTGGTCTGCTGATGGTGTACTCGGCGTCTTCGGTCGAGGCGCTGCACGAGAATGGCTCGGCGACGTTTTTCCTGGGTCGACAGGCCGCGTTTGCCGTGGTTGGTGTTCTGGCGCTGATTGCCATCGTGCGCGTTTTGCCGGACAGCTGGTTTGGGGAGGATGTGCTTAGGATCTTCCTTATCGGCATGATAGGGCTACTGTTTCTGGTGTTCTTGGTGGGCAGCGGCAGCCGTGGCGCCACGCGCTGGCTCAACATCGCCGGTATTCAGTTCCAGCCTTCCGAGTTTTTAAAGCCATTTGCCATTGCGTATTCGGCCATCATGCTTGATCGCTTCTTTTCGCCCGGTGGCAACATCAACGAATTCCTTCGCAAGATGGGCATCTACCTGGGTATTTCGCTCTTTCTGATCTTTATCCAGCCCGATTTCGGTACTGTCCTGATCATCCTGTTGACCCTCATGTGCATGGCGTTGTTTGCGGGTCTCGACCCCAGATTTATCATCGGCGTGCTAATCTTCGGCATTCTCGTGATCGTGATTGCACTTGTCGCAGAGCCGTACCGTATGGTGCGTATTCAGGTTGCCTTGAACCCTTGGGCTGACGAGTATGGTGACGGCTATCAGGCCACGCTTGCCATCATGGCCTTTGCCTCGGGCGGTCTGTTCGGCCGTGGCATCGGCAACTCAACCATGAAGTACTCGTATCTGCCCGAGGCGCACAATGACTACATCCTGGCCATCATTGGCGAGGAAGTCGGCTTTGTCGGAACCGTGCTGTTCTTCTTGGTGTTTGCGATGCTGATCTACTCGGCGTTTCGCATTGCCGAGCAGGCGACCGATCGTCGGGGCGCGCTTATGGCGTCTGGCTCCGCGGTTATTCTCGCGGTGCAGTTTTTGATTAACGCGCTGGGCATCCTCAACGTGTTTCCCATGACGGGCAAACCGTTGCCGTTTATTAGCTACGGCGGTTCGTCGATTATTGTGTCGCTTATGCTTGCCGGGTTGATCCTGCGCGTTTCGTACGAGAGCGCCCGCCGCGATGAGTATGACCGCCGCCGTGAGAGCTTTGCCGTTATGGACGAGAGCACCGCCGGCGTGGCCCATGTGCGCGGTGAACGACCTTCGCGTAGCGGCTTTACCGTTCTGGATGGTTCTGCATCCGAGCCGGCAGCTCGTCCACGCTCGCGAACGGCTCCGCAAGGTCGTCCGCAGCGCCCCAGCCCTCGCAACGCGGGCGGCGGATATAATCGAATCGATTTGAACTCGGACCCGTCGGCGCGTCTGCGCACCGACGACCAGGGACCGCGTGTACGAAGGGACTACCATGACCGATAAAATGACCGTTGCTATTGCAGCCGGCGGCACGGCAGGACACATCAACCCCGCGCTCGCCTTGGCCGAAGAACTGCGTGACCGTGGCCACCACGTTGTGTTCGTGGGCCAGTCGCGCAAGCTCGAGGGTCGTTTGGTCCCCGAGGCTGGGTTTGATTTTGTGCCCATTACGGTCACGGGCTTCGACCGCTCCCGTCCTTGGACGGCGCTGACCTCCCTGTGGCGTGTCAATAAGGCCAAGCGTGCGCTCGCCAATCATTTCTCAAAGGTCGGCAAGCCCGATGCCGCCATCGGTTTTGGTGCCTATGTCGAGGTTCCGCTGCTTGGGTGGTGCAAGGGCGCAGGCGTTCCGTATCTGCTGCATGAGCAGAACTCTGTTCCGGGCCTGGCCAACAAGATGATGAACTCCCACGCCGCCCGCGTGTGCATCTCGGTGCCGGCAGCGCGTTCGGTCTTTGAGCGCGAAGGTGACCCTGACCACGTGCTCATGACCGGCAACCCCGTACGTCGCTCGGTGATCGAGGGCGATCGCGCTCGTGGCCGCAAGGCACTTGGCGTTCCCGAGGACGCTACGCTGCTGCTCGTCTTTGGCGGTTCACTTGGCGCCCAGCACCTCAACGAGCGCGTGACTTCGCTCAAAAACGAACTGCTTTCGCGCAAGAACCTCTATGTGTTGCATTCGACGGGTGCCGACGGCTTTGAGGAGACCGAGCACGCTTTGGCGCTGACGCCCGAGGAGGCGAAGCGTTACCGCGTCCAGCCTTACATCGACAACATGGGCGATATGCTGGCTGCTGCCGATTTGGTGCTCTCGCGTTCGGGTGCATCGAGCGTGGCCGAGATCGCTGCGCTCGCCGTGCCCTCGGTGCTCGTGCCGTATCCGCATGCGACGGCCGACCACCAAACCACCAATGCTCGTTATCTGGTCGACGCCGGGGCCGGCGTGCTCTGCGCCGATGCCGATATCGACGGTTCTGCCTTTGCCGATGAGCTGCTGCACCTGGTCGATGACGCGGCGGCGCGCGACGCCATGCGTCAGGCGGCGCGTGGTCTGGCTCAGGATAGAGCCGCCGCTCTTCTGGCGGATGCGGTAGAGGGTTTGCGTTAGTTAGACGGGATATCTTCGGTCGCCCTCGCGCTGATGCGGTAGGTGCGGTACAGTTAACGGGTTACAGGCAGTGTTTACGCAAGGAGTACACGAGCACATGGCTGATTCCCAGACTGCAACCTCCGCGCCCGAGTTTAAGAGCGCCCACTTTATCGGTATCGGCGGCGCCGGCATGAGCGGCATCGCCCTCGTTCTGCACGAGCGCGGTTATGCCGTTACCGGCTCCGACCTTAAGACGTCACGTTATATCCGCCAGCTTACCCGCGCTGGTGTGAAGGTGCATGTGGGCCATGAGGCCGCCACGATCGACGAGGTTAAGCCCGACGTGGTTGTTGTCTCCACCGCTATTCCGGAATCCAACCCTGAACTCGTGCGCGCTCGCGAGCTTGGTATTCCCGTGTGGCCCCGTGCCAAGATGCTCTCTGCTTTGGGCCACGGCTACACCACCGTCGCTGTTGCCGGCACGCATGGCAAGACCACCACGTCTTCGATGTGTGCCACCATGCTCGACCGCATGGGTCTGGATCCGAGCTTCCTGATCGGTGGCATCGTCGAGGGCTATGACACGAACGGCAAGAACGGCTCGGGCGACTACTTTGTCGCCGAGGCCGACGAGTCCGACAGCTCCTTCCTGTTCCTGAACCCCAACGTAGTCATTGTGACCAACGTCGAGGCCGACCACCTCGATCACTACTCGGGTATCGAGGAGATCGAGGCAACTTTCGCCAAATTCATGAGCCTGGTGGGCGAGGACGGCACCGTCATCGTCTGCGGTGAGGACCCGCATCTGGTCGAGCTCGCCAAGTCGACGGGCCGTCATGTGCTTTCCTACGGCTTTGCCGAGAGCAACGACATCGTCTGCATGCACCCGGATGTCAAGGGCATCCAGAGTGACTTTATCGTTCGCTTTGAGGACGGCACTGAGCGCGCTGTGGAGATCAAGAGCAATCCCGGTCGCCACAACATGCTCAACGCCACGGCGGTGCTCACCGTCGCCCATGTCCTGGGCCTTGACATCGACGCCGCCGCCAAGGCGCTCTCGAGCTTTGAGGGCGTCCGCCGTCGCTTTACCCACGTGGGCGATATCGATGGCATCACCGTGGTCGATGATTACGGCCATCACCCCACCGAGATCAAGGCTACGCTTGCTGCCGCTTCGTCGCTGGGCTACAAGCACGTCGACGTCGTGTTCCAGCCGCACCGCTATTCGCGCCTGCAGGCCCTGTGCGACGACTTTGCCGATGCATTTGCCAATGCCGATAAACTGCTGCTGATTGATGTGTTCTCGGCTGGCGAGATGCCCATTCCGGGTGTCACCTCTAAGATGCTCGCCGATACCGTGCGCGCCAAGCATCCTGGCAAGGAGGTCGTGTACTGCTCCAGCCGTCTTGAGCTCAATCAGGAGCTCGAGCAGATGGTGGGCGAGGGCGACCTGCTGCTCACCATGGGTGCTGGTGACGTTACGACCGTCGGTCCCGAGTTCATTGAGTATCTGACTGCCAAGAAAGACGCTTAAGTCTAATGGGTCTGTTTAACGCCGTCATGGCGCTCTCGGGCATGATCGACACGGATGTGATCGAGGACGAGCGCCTTGCGCGTCATACGAGCTATCGTATCGGCGGCAAGGCCGACCTCTTTGTGACGTGCCATAGCTATCATGCCCTCCGCCGCGCCGTGGCGGTGCTCGATCGCGAGCAGGTGCCGTGGGTCATCATCGGCAAGGGCTCCAATCTGCTGGTTGCCGATGGCGGTTATCGCGGTGCCGTCATTTCGCTCGGACGTGAGTTTCAGCGCACGGTTGTTGCCGATGACGGTTGTACGCTGACGGTCGGTGCGGGCGTGATGTTTGCGCGCCTGGTCAACGATGCCCTGTCGCGTAGCCTCTCGGGCCTTGAGTTTGCCGTTGGCATTCCTGGTTCGGTCGGCGGTGCGATATCTATGAATGCCGGCACACGGACCGAGTGGATTGGCTCGCTGGTTGAGGATGTCGTAACGTTTGACCCGGCATCCGGTATCAAGCATTATGCGGGGTCCGAGATCACTTGGGGCTACCGCGAATGTAGCCTTCCCCGCAATGAGATCATCCTCGAGTGCGTGCTCAAGCTAAAACCGGCGCCCAAGGCCGACATTCGCGAGCGCATGGAGCGGTACCTTACAAGGCGCAAGCGTACGCAGCCCATGGGTCGCGCATCCTGCGGGTCTGTCTTTCGCAACCCGCCCAATGCGAGTGTGGGCAAGCTTATCGAGGATTGTGGATTAAAGGGTTTTTCGATTGGCGGCGCGGAAGTTTCGCCCGTTCACGCTAATTTTATCGTTAATAACGGAATTGCCTCGGCCGATGACGTTGCCGCGGTTATTAGACATGTGCACGGAAAGGTGAGGGAGGCGTATGGCATCGAGCTCAGACCGGAAGTTAAATTCCTCGGCTTCTAGAGCATCGAAACCCACCTTCCGCCGCGCCGGAGGGCGTTCCGGCGCGCCTGCCAAACCTCAACGCAATACCGTCGCGCACTCTAAGTCTGTCGGGCATGCTCGACAGACCAGTCGTCCGGTCGTCGGCTCGCAGCTCGGTAATCGTCCGGCCGCAAAAAAGTCCTCGCGTCCCTCGGTGACGTCAAAGCCTGTTATGGGCGCCAAGCCTGCCCGTCCCATGGCAGCTCCCAAGCCCTCGACGGGAACTAAAGCGGCGCGTCCAGGTCTCACGCTGGGCGCATCGAAACCGCGCTCGCTGACATCGGTGCCGGCTACCGCCAAGAAGCCTTCGAGTAAAAAAGGTTTCAACCCGTTATCTTCACTTGGAGCGATGGCAAATAAAACATCAGACGCCGCTTCTGTCATTACAGGCAAAGGCAAAATCGTGGGCGGCGTTCTGGCCGTCTTGGCCGTGCTCGTCGTCGTTGCCATCGTGGTGATCAACTCTGGACTGTTTACTGCCACTGATATTCAGATTCAAGGCAGCGAGCATGTGACGAAGCACGATGCTATCCAGCTGATCGACTTGCCCGAGGGAACGTCGCTTTTTAACGTCGATCCCGACCAGATTACCGAGGATCTCAAGCAGAACCCGTGGGTTTCGGGCGTGGATGTCCAGCGCCAGTTTCCCCATACGCTTATCATCACGCCGACGGAGCGTAAAGTTATCGCCATTGCGTATATCAGCTCCGACGACCTTGCCTGGGCTATCGGAGACGATGACACCTGGATCGCCCCGCTGTCGACGTCGGTCGAAGTGGACGACCAGGGCAACGTCATCACGACAGGGCAGGGCTCAAATACCTTGACCGGAATCGATGCCGCGCTGGCGCTCGCCAAGCATTATGGCGCGGTGTTGTTGACTGATGTCTCGGCGGATGTCGCTCCGGTTTCCGGCCAGGCGGTGAACTCCAAAGCCGTTAAGGCCGGCCTGGATTATGTGCGTGGTTTTTCGAGCGAGTTCTTGGGACAAGTCAAGGATATTTCCACGCCTTCGGTCGAAGCCATCTCGGCAAACCTCAATAACGGCATTGAGGTGTCGCTGGGCGATTCGGACGATATCGCCAAGAAGGAACGCGTAGTCACCAAGTTGCTTTCGCAGGTAGAGGGCGTAACGTATATCAATGTGCGCTCTCCGGGCAACTACACATTTAGGAATGCTCCGACCTCGTAGCGCTGGTTGATGCTTTGTTGAGGGGCCATACCACGCCGTTTATCTGGTTTGTTTGGTTTTCACGGTCAATTATTTGACTGATACGTTCATAATGTGCAAACATAATACGGTTTACCTTTGCATTTACTTTCAACCTGAAGGTTAATGTGCGCAGGGGTCGACCCATGCTATGGCTATAACCTTTGTTCGGAGGACCGACATGCACGAGACAGAGATCAACAACTACCTTGCCGTCATTAAGGTGGTCGGCGTCGGCGGCGGCGGTACCAACGCGGTCAATCGAATGATCGAAGAGGGCATCCGCGGCGTCGAGTTTGTTGCCATCAACACCGATGCTCAGGCACTCGCGATCTCTGATGCCGATATCAAGGTGCACATCGGCACCGACCTTACCCGCGGCCTGGGCGCCGGCGCCAATCCCGAGGTTGGCCGCAAGGCTGCCGATGAGTCCCGCGACGACATCGCCGAGGCGCTCGCTGGCGCCGACATGGTGTTTATCACCTGCGGCGAGGGCGGCGGCACCGGTACCGGCGCCGCACCCATCGTTGCCGATATCGCGATGAACGAGGTCGGCGCACTGACCGTCGCCGTCGTGACCAAGCCCTTCACCTTCGAGGGCCGCAAGCGTAAGAAGAGCGCCGAGGAGGGCATCAAGACCCTCTCCGATTGCGTCGACACCATGATCGTCATTCCTAACGATAAGCTGCTCGACATCGCCGAGAAGAAGACCACCATGCTCGAGGCCTTCGCGATTGCCGATGGCGTCCTTTCCCAGGGCACCCAGGGCATCACCGACCTCATCACCGTCCCCGGTATCATCAACCTGGACTTCGCCGATGTTAAGACCATCATGAAGCAGGCCGGTACCGCCATGATGGGTATCGGTACCTCTTCTGGGGATACTCGTGCCGTCGACGCTGCCCAGCAGGCCATCTCCAGCCCGCTGCTCGAGAGCTCCATCGATGGTGCCACGCGCGTGCTGCTCTCCATCGCCGGTTCCAAGGACCTGGGCATCCAGGAGATCAGCGACGCCGCCGACGTTGTCGCCAACGCTGTCGACCCCGAGGCCAACATCATCTTCGGTACCGTTGTCGACGAGTCCCTGGGCGATCAGGTGCGTATCACCGTCATCGCTACGGGCTTCTCCGACTCCAACGTCAACCGTCAGGATGAGCTCTTTGCTGCTCAGCAGTCTCAGAGCAAGGCCGCTGCCTCCGCTGAGCCGCAGCGCACCGCTCCGGCTGCCAGCCCGGCTCAGGCCGCTCCGACCCGCAACGTCGGTGGTACCGAGCTGCCCAACTTTGGCAACGACCAGTTCGAGCTTCCCGACTTCCTGAAGCGCGGTAGCTTCTAGTTCGTTTTTCTCAACGACCTGCACGGGGTGTGTCCATTTGGATGCACCCCGTTTTGTTTCTCGTTTGTAAACGAAAGCCTCCAATCTCCTTACGTTCCCTTTACGTTTGGTCCCTACCGCTGCGGGTATCCTTTTAAGGAAGTATGACAGCCGTATAAACGCGGACTGCGCGGCGACGCCGCGGTACTTGTGTTATTAGGAGGCTTTAGTATGGCAGCACGTGCGGACAACGTTTCGCGTGTCGACCATGATGGAGTTACGTTGGTGGAGGGCGCGACATCCGATGTCCGCTTTGCCTTTACCGAGCGCACCGGTGGCGTTTCTGAAGATGCGTACTCCTCGCTCAACCTGGGCTCGCATGTAGGCGATGACCCCTTTGCTGTTCAAGAAAATCGTCGTCGAGTGCTCGAAGCTATGGGCGCCACTGAGTGCGAGCATAATCTGCTCGTGCCCAATCAGGTACATGGTGACCATATCGTTACGGTGACTTCGAGCGGCGCCGACGATCTTGAGGCTGTTCGCGAGCAGATTGCCGAGGGCTGCGATGCCATCGTCTGTACGGCCCATGACGTGCCCGTGCTGCTCTGCTTTGCCGACTGCGTTCCCGTGGTGCTGGTGGCCCCCGGCGGATTTGCCGTGGTGCACTCCGGTTGGAAGGGCACGATTGCACGTATTTCTGCCAAGGCGTGCCAGGCGCTTTGCGATGCTGCCGGCTGCGATGCGAGCGACGTTTCCGCCTATATCGGCCCCCATATCTTGGCTGACGAATATGAGGTATCCCGGGAACTCATGGATCGCTTTGCCGTCGAGTTCTCTTGCATCGATGCGAGTGCCTCTCGCATGCTCGATCTTTCCGCTGCCATTTGTGAGGCGCTGGTAGATGCCGGTGTGGACGCGGATAATATCGTGGATACCCAGCTTTCGACTGTGCGTCAGAACGACCGCTTTTATTCCTACCGTAACGAGGACGGCACCTGTGGGCGCCATGCTGCGATCGGCGTGATGCTATGAGAAAGATCGTATCGGTCCTGAGCGCCGCTGTGCTTACGCTTACGCTGTGCGCCTGTTCTTCGGGATCTTCTACCTCTTCCATTACCGTGGCCGGCTCCACGACCTGCCTTCCTATCGCCGAAATTGCGGCAGAGGGCTTTAAGGAGGAGACCGGCATCGACGTGCTCGTTTCCGGTTTGGGCTCTTCCGCTGGCATCGAAGCCGTCAGCGCCGGCACGGCCGATATCGCCAGCTCCTCCCGTGGACTCAATGCCGACGAACAGGATCTGGGCCTGACTCCCATCGTCATTGCCCACGACGGTATCGCGGTCATCGTGAACGAAGACAACCCCGTCGATAACCTCTCGACCGAGCAGCTCCGCGATATCTATGCCGGCAAGATCACCAACTGGAAAGAAGTCGGTGGCGAGGACCTGAGGATTCAGGTTATCAACCGAGATGAGGCGTCTGGCACGCGTGAAGCCTTCCGCACCATCGTGATGGACGGCACCCCGTTCGATCGCCGCTCCGCCGTTCTTTCGGGCACGGGCCAGGTGCGCGACGTGGTATCTCGTTCGCGCGGGGCTATCGGCTACATTTCGCTGGGCTTCGTCGATAGCCTCAACGCCAAGACCTCGGTCAAGGCCGTCTCGGTCAATCATGTTGAGGCGTCCGAGAAGACGGTCGCGAGTGGCGGCTATCCCATCTCGCGCGACCTTTACTTCTTTGTGAAGGGTGCGCCTTCGCAGCAGGCGCAGGATTACATCGACTACGTGACGTCCGAAAAGATGGACAAGCAGATTCGCGAGGCGGGCTTTATTCCCGTCACCAACGACGAGAAGGGGAGTGAGTAGCATGGAAGCACAGGAAAACTCCCAGACTGAGCAGAATGCTCAGGCGCCCAAGAAGCGCGAGCTGGCGCTCGTATCGCGCAGCACCTATATCAAGGAGAAGGCGCTGCAGTGGATTTTCTTTGCCTGCGCGTTCTTGGCGGTTGTTACCGTCATCCTGATTTTTGTCTTTACCACCTACTCGGCGCTGCCCGTCTTTACCGACATCGGTCTGGCGGACTTCTTTAGCTTTACGTGGGCGCCCTCTGAGGGCCACTACGGCATCGTGTCGCTGCTTGCCGGCTCGGGTCTGGTGACCGTCGGTGCGCTCGCCATGGGTGTGCCCCTAGGCGTGGGCACGGCCGTGTATCTGGTCGAGATCGCCAGCAAGCGCGTGCGCAAGCTCATCAGCCCTGCCGTTGACCTGTTGGCCGGCATCCCTTCTATCATCTATGGCTTCTTTGGCATGATCATCATCCGTCCGTTTATCGCGCAACTGACCGGTGGTCTTGGTTTTGGTGCGCTGACGGCGTGGTTCGTGCTTGCCATCATGATCGTCCCTACCATCACCACGCTCACCATCGATGCCCTCAATTCCATTCCCATGGGTATTCGCGAGGCATCGTATGCCATGGGTGCTACTAAATGGCAGACCATCTATAAGGTCGTGCTACCTGCCGCTAAGCTGGGTATCGTGGATGCCATCGTGCTGGGTATGGGCCGTGCCATCGGCGAGACCATGGCCGTGCTCATGGTCGTGGGTAACGCCCCGGTTATTCCCGACAGCATTGCGAGCCCCATCTCGACGCTCACGAGCCAGATCGCGCTCGACATGAGCTATTCCTCGGGTCTGCACCGCTCGGCGCTGTTCGGCATGGGCGTGGTCCTGTTTATCATCTCCGCCACGCTGGTGGGCATCGTCCGTCTGATTTCCAAGAAGAAGAGGGGGTAGGCTATGTCCGATTCCGTTGACACGACGGTCGATACGACCTCGTCGCGCGAGCGCATCAAGCGTGCCCTTTCCCATGGCAAGAAGGGCCGCATCAACAAGGACCTGTCCAACAAGATCATGCTTGGCGTGTTCCGTGCCGCGGCATACATCACCACGCTGGTGCTGGTCGCTATCATCGCCTACGTGGTCATCAACGGCCTGCCACACATCTCGCTCGACTTTATCTTCGGTTGGCCCCAGGGCGTCAACGCCGAGGGCGGTATTTGGCCCACGATCGTCTCGACCGTCTATGTGACGGCGCTCGCCATGCTTATCTGCACGCCGATCGCTGTGCTGGCAGCCGTCTATCTGGCCGAGTACGCCAAGCAGGGCAAGATCGTCGAGCTCATTCGCTACGCTGCTGACGCTTTGGCCTCGGTGCCCTCCATCGTTATGGGCCTGTTTGGCTACGCCTTGTTTGTCGAGGCCATGGGCCTGGGCCTTTCGATGGTCTCGGCCGCTCTGGCGCTCGCGCTCTTGATGCTTCCCATCGTCATGCGCACCACCGAAGAGGCCATTCGCGCCGTCCCGCGCTATATCCGTTGGGGCGCGTACGGCCTGGGCGCCACCAAGTGGCAGGTTGTCTCCAAGATTGTGCTTCCTTCTGCCTTTGGCCGTATTGCCACGGGCATTGTCCTTGCCATCGGCCGTGCCATTGGCGAGACCGCCGTGGTGCTCTACACCATGGGCCAGGCCATCAATCTACCTATCTCGCCGCTCGATTCCGGCCGCCCCATGACCGTTCACCTGTACCTGCTTGCCAACGACGGCATCAACATGAACGCAGCCTACGGCACCGCGCTCTTGCTGATGGTGATCATTCTGGCCTTCAACCTGTTTGCGCGCTTCCTGTCGCGCAAGCGTCGCTAGTTAAGGAGTCCCATGTCCGTTTATCAGTCCGCTCCCACGCTGGAGCAAGCGGCCATTACGGCCAAGGATTTCAACTTTTGGTACGGTGACTTTCATGCGCTGACGGGGCTCGACCTCAACATCGCTAAAAACGCCATCACCTCCTTCATTGGCCCTTCGGGCTGCGGTAAGTCGACGTTTTTGCGCTGCATCAACCGCATGAATGATCTTATCGAGGGTACGCGCGTCGAGGGCACCATGACGCTCGACGGCAACGATATCTATGCCGAGGGCGTCGACCCGGTCGACCTCCGTCGCCGCGTGGGCATGATTTTTCAGCAGCCCAACCCGTTTCCCAAATCCATCTACGAGAATGTCGCCTTTGGCCCTCGTCTGCAGGGCGTGACTAGCAAAAGCGACCTCGATGACATCGTGGAAGAATCGCTCAAGCGCGCCAACCTCTGGAAAGAGGTATCCAATCAGCTCAACAAGGATGGTTTGGCGCTCTCGGGCGGTCAGCAGCAGCGTCTGTGCATCGCGCGCGTGCTTGCGGTGCAACCCGATGTTCTCCTGATGGACGAGCCCTGCTCCGCCATCGACCCCACGTCCGTCTCTAAGGTCGAGGATCTGATGGCCGAGCTGGCGCCCGAGATGACGATCATCATCGTCACGCATTCAATGCAGCAGGCAGCTCGTATCAGCGACTACACCGCATTCTTCTTGCAGGAAGTTGCCGGCGAGCCCGCCACGCTCATCGAGTATGGTCAAACCGACGCGATCTTCACCAGCCCGGTGGACTCGCGGACGGAAGACTATATCACCGGCCGCTTTGGCTGATCGGTGCGACTAGTCCCAAGCCGATCGGACCTGGTCCGGTGCGTATTCACTGTGCGGGCTGCATGACCGCACCCAACTGATTGGAGTGAACCATGCGCAAACTGTTTTCCCGTCAGCTCGTCGAGGCCCGTCACGAGATGCTGAGCATCTATGAGGCCGTCGATCTGGCCCTCCACGATGCCGTAAAGGCCTACGCGACCGACGATCGCAAGCTCGCCACCAAGACCAAGAAGCGCACGCTTTCGATTGACGCGCGCTGCGCCAACCTGGAGGCCGTGTGCTACAACCTGATCGCTACGCAGTCGCCGGTCGCCTCCGACTTCCGCTTGTTGCAGACAATCATCTACGTCGACTTTAACCTGCAGCGCATGACCGATAAGGTTCGCCAGATCTGCCGCGCCACGCGTCACATGGTCAAGGCCGACATCTCGCTGCCTCAGGAGCTTGTGGCCCTGGTTGAAGCCGAGGCCGAGGCTGTCTATCAGGTGCTGGGTTCGTCGCTTTCTGCGCTCGTCACCAACGACATGTCCATCATCTGTAATCTGGCCGTCGAGGACGAGCCGGTGCATGCGGCGTACGAGAAGTTCTTCCGTACCTTCAACCGCATGGACACGGGCGATTTTATGGACGACGACAGTAACTATGACGATCTACGCCGTGCCATCATGGTTTCGCGCTACCTCGATCGCATCGCTTCGATTTCCATCGATGCCGCCTGTCGTCTGACCTTCCTTTTGACCGGCCAGCGCATGAACGCCGGCGATATCGCCCGCACGGATGAGGACGAGCTCGAGAGCATGCGCGTGCCTTCGGGCGAGGGCGTTATCATGAGGCCTGCCGTCGATGCGCGCTTTGTTGCCAAGGTGCCTGCTCACGAGGTGAGCGAGGGTCTTCGCTACCTGCTCGAGCACCTCGAGGACGAGGACGACACCGAGGACGACGAGGAGTAGGGTAGCTCCGTTCGTCGAAAGATTGTAAATACCTAAGTGAGCGCGGCCTTGCACCTGCAGGGCCGCGCTCTTGCGTTAGCATGGGACTACTTGTATGGCTGTTAGCGGAGGCGATTAGCAATGGATAATTATTTGGACTTGATGCGCGCTCGCCGCGAGCAGATTCTCGAACGCTTTTATGCCGCACTTGATCGCGCGGGCCGTTCTCACGATGCCGCACGTCTGATTGCCGTCTCCAAGACCGTTGGCGTCGATGAGACCGTTGCCGCTATCCAGGCAGGGTATCGCCATTTTGCCGAGAACCGCCCGCAGGAGCTCGTTCGCAAGCTTGCGGGCTTGGCTGAACATCCAGAGCTGCCTGCGGTGCGTTTTGACATGATTGGCAACCTGCAGACCAACAAGATCAATGCGGTTCTGGGCTCGGCCGAGCTGATTCATTCGGTAGGCTCGCTGCATTTGGCTCAGGCCATCTCGAGCCGTGCAGTCCGCAAGATTGAGGCGGGCGAGCTCTCCGGCCCCCAGCGTGTGCTGATTGAGGTCAATGTGAGCGGCGAGGAGTCCAAGGGTGGCTTTTCGCCCGACGAGGTCCGAGACGCCGCAAGCGAGCTTGCGGAGCTTGAGGGAATTTGTGTGCAGGGCCTTATGACTATGGCGCCCCGGGGGAACAAGGATGTGGCGCGCCGCACCTTTGCCGGACTTCGCGAACTAAGGGATGGGCTTGAGGCTACGCACTCCGATTTGAGCCTGCCCGAGCTTTCCTGCGGCATGAGCGAGGACTTTGAGCCTGCCCTTGAGGAGGGCTCTACGCTCGTTCGCCTGGGCAGGGTAGTATTTAGCCCGGAGTTTGCAGTAAAATAAGGCTCTGAAGTGCGCACTGATTATCGGAGCGCCTGCACTAAACCGTGAGAGGACACAACCATGGGCTTCCTTGACGAGATTAAAAATAAGATTCACCTGGGCGGCCAGCAGGGTTACGACCAGGGTTATGGTCAGGACGACGACTACGGCTACGATGATGGCTATGACGACGGCTACCAGAACAACGGTTACAGCGGTGCCTCGGGCGAGGGCTTCTACACCCAGGACGAGCCGAGCAATGGCCTGTTGGGTCAGACGCGCCGCGGCGAGGCCGAGTCGGTGGCCGTGTACACACGTTCCGGTCAGCTGGTCGGCGACGATTCTCGCCACGCTACGACCTACAACCCGCCATCGCGCTCGCAGGAGACGGTTGCGGGCGGTTATCGTCCCGGTGCTTACGACACGCCGTCGAGCTATGCCGAGAGTGCCCGTGCTCGTGCCGCCGCGCCTGCACCCGCTTCCGCGCCGAGCGACGCATCTGCCTATGCGAGCAACATCATCAACGCCACGCCGCAGTTGCCTGCCTATGTCCTGCGTCCCGAGAGCTATGACGATGTCGAGACCGTTGTCCGTCGCGTGCGCACCAAGCAGCCTGTCGCGCTGATTTTTGTGGGCGTTCGTACTGAGGTCGCCAAGCGCGTCCTGGACTTTAGCTATGGCTTTGCCTGTGGCCTGGGTGCTACGGTCAAAGAGGTGGGCGATCGCGTGTTTATGGTGCTGCCCGCCGGCTGCGAGGTCAAGGATTCGGACCTCAAAAAGCTCCGTGCCGACGGCTACCTTAAGTAAACCCAAGACGAGGAGATTCTCATCAACATCTACACCATTGTCCAGCTGGTCAACACGCTGTTCAACTTCTACTCCACGCTCATCGTTGTTTATTGCTTTATGACGTGGATCCCCATGAAGCAGGGCGGATTGCTACAGGATATCGCTGCTGTTCTCGATAGCGTGTGCGGCCCGTGGCTCAATTTGTTCCGCCGGTTTATCCCGCCCATGGGCGGCGTCGATTTTTCACCGGTCGTTGCGATTATTGCGTTGCAGTTGGTGCAGAAGCTGGTTCTGCAACTTCTTATAGGTATACTCATATAAAACTGGCTTAGTAACTCACGTCGGGCGCACGGCGCCAAGGCGAAGATAAAGGAGAACTTGTTATGGCTATTACCCCTGCTGACATTCAGGCTCAGACCTTCTCTGAGGCCAAGCGCGGCTACGATCCCGCCGAGGTCGACGTCTTCTTGGAGACCCTGTCCTCTGAGGTTGACGCCATGCTCGCCAAGATTGTCGATCTTAAGGGTCGTCTGACCGCCACCGAGCAGCAGCTCGCCGACACGCAGGCCCAGCTCGCTCAGGCTCAGGATGCTGCCGCTCAGGCCGTCCCTGCCGCGCCCGTCGCCGCTCCTGCGCCCGACTTCTCCGCTCAGGAGCGTCAGATTTCCGCTGCCCTGATTGCTGCCCAGCAGACCGCCGAGGGCATTGTCAACGACGCCAACGAGAACGCTGACCGCATCCGCAACGAGGCCGACGCCAAGGCCCGCGAGGTCATCCGCCAGGCTCTGACCGAGAAGCAGGCCGAGCTTGAGGAGATCGACCGTCTTAAGGCTTCCCGTGAGGAGTTCAAGGCCGAGTACCTCAAGCTCATCCAGCACTTCATGGACGATGCTCAGAACTCCTTCCCGTCCGATCTCATGGCTTCCACGCCGGTCGGTTCCGCCGCTTCTCCGGCTGTGACCGTTCCTGCTGCCGAGCCGCTGCCCGTCGCCGAGCCGGTTATCCCCGTTGCCGATCCCTTTGCACCGATCGACAACTTCGCCGCCGACGATCTGGACTAACATCCAGCTATTATTTAGCGCCTAGAAAAGGCCCGCAGCTTGCGGGTCCTTTTTTGTGGCTATACGCAGTCTGCTAAACAAAACGCCGAGTCCTGCGTTTGAGGGCACAGAACTCGGCGAACGGGTGAGCGGTCAAAGGTAGATTTTAAGGCATGTCCCAAAAATCTACTTGAGGAGGAAGTCGGGGAGAGGAATGGTGCGGGCCTCGCGATGCTCGGGATCGGCGATATGGTCGGCAGGATAGCCACAGACGAGCATATGATACGGATAGACGCCCTCGGGCAGGTCCAACTGCTCACAGGCCACCTCGGGCTTAAAATGGCATACCCAGCACGTACCCAGGCCCTGCTCGGTGGCCTCCATCATCATCTGATCGCAGACGATCGAGGTGTCGATGGCGCTGGAGTTCATCTGGTCATAGGGGCGCACCCAAGCGTCGTCGGTAACGCTGCAAATAAGGAAGATGAGCGGAGCGCCAAAGATGGACCCATCACGAGCAAACCGAGGCTGACAAGCAGCTGCCTTTTCCAGGAGCTCAGGCGTATCCAACACCATTACACGGGTTGGATGATTATTGCAAGCAGAAGGAGCAATGCGTCCAGCCTCAACAATGGCATCCACCACAGCCTGCTCCACAGCCCGATTCTCAAAAGAACGACAAGAATACCGACCACGAGCCAGATCCAAATACGCCATACGAGTCCTCCAAAGTCAACGAATCAATCCAAAGCAAAACAAAGGGTACCCAAAGCAACATTCAACCAAACGCCCACCGAATGCCAAAATGTTCAATTGGGTACTAAAGGCCCCCTCGGCCAAACCCCCATTGCGCTATAACTATCAGCCAAAGTTCCAATGGTGGTACGTAAGGCGAAGGGCCGGCCACGGTTTACTTTCAAACGACTCTGCAAAGCAGCCGGAGTGAGAAAGCAAACCGTGGCCGGCCCTTCGCCGCCGGGACACGTCCCCCCAATTAACTGTTCTTCATGACAATCGAATCCACAACATCGGCCACATTCTCGCAGCAGTCAGCGCAGTACTCCAGGAAGGCGTAGACGTCACGCCAGGCGATGACCTCGAGCGGATCCTTACCGTTGACATGCAGGTTGCGCATAGCGTTGATGTAGAGCTCGTCGGCCTCGGACTCGATGGTGTTGATCTGGATGACGAGTTCGCGCAGGGTCTTGGACTTGCGGTAGTTGGGCAGCTCGACCATCAGGTCCTTCATGGCGCGGCAGGCGTCGGTCACCTTGTGGGCGATCACGATGGCATCGGGATGGATGCTCTGGATGTTGGTGAAGTAGACGCGCTGCACGACGCCCTCGATACGGTCGAGCACGGTGTCGAGCGAGCAGCTCATCAGGTCTAGGTCCTCGCGCTCAAGCGGGGTGATAAAGGCCGTGAGCAGGGCGTCCTCAAGCTCATGGTGCTTCTTGTCGGCCGCATGCTCGATCGCGTGCATCTTGTCGAGCATATCGTGAATCTTTGCGGGATCGAAGTTCTCAAAAATCTTGGTAAGCAGCTCGGCGGCCTGAACGGCAAGGTCGGCGCAGGCGACGTAGTTGTCAAAGTAGAACGAATCGGGTTTCTTTGCCATGAGTGGGTCCTTTCGAGGCGAAGACGGGTGGGCGAGGTGTTACGGTCCGGATGGACGCTCGGTTTGACTAGATGAACATCATGAACAGCTTGGCCATGACAAAGCTGATGAGTCCGCAGGCGGGGAAGGTGAAGAACCAGGTGAACATCATGTCCTTGACCACGCCGAAGTTGATGGCCGAAAGGCGCTTGACGGCGCCGACGCCCATGATGGCGCAGGTCTTGATGTGGGTGGAGGACACAGGAATACCGGTAAGGGTGGCAAGCAGCAGATTCGCGGCGCCCGCGAGGTCGGCGGAGAAGCCCTGATATTTCTCGAGCTTGACCATGCTCTGGCCGACGGACTTGATGATGCGCTCGCCGCCCACACTGGTGCCGATGCCCATGGTTGCCGAGCACAGCAGCATAATCCAGATGGGGATGCCGGCATCGCCGACGCTCGTCTGGCCGCTGGCAAAGGCCACGCCTAAAAAGAGCACGCCGATGAACTTCTGTCCATCCTGCGCGCCGTGCATAAAGCTCATGGCCGCAGCACTCGCGATCTGAGCGTATTTAAAGAAGACGTTGGCGCGTCGCCTGTTGGCGGCGGCGAAAAGAATCGAGACGAGCTTGCACAGGACCCAGCCCATGACGAAGCCCAGTCCGATGGAGAGCGCCAGGCCGTAGATGACCTTCATCCACTCGTGGACGTTGACGCTGCTCGCACCGCCGAGGGCGATGGCGGCACCGGTCAGGCCGGCGATAAGGCTGTGGCTTTGCGAGGTGGGGATGCCAAAACGCGACGCTGTGGCGCCGTAGACGACGATGGAGAACAGCGCCGCGCAGAGGCACGCGAGCGCCATGGTGCTGTTTCCGCCAAAGTCGACGATATGTGAGATGGTGTTGGCGACGCTCGCGTTAAAGTGCGTCATGATGAGCACGCCCAAGAAGTTGAATGCGGCACTCATGAGAATGGCGGCGCGGGCGGGCATGCAACGTGTGGTGACGCAGGTCGCGATGGCGTTGGGTGCGTCGGTCCATCCATTGACGAAGATGGCGCCGAGCGCGAGGATCACGGTGACGGCAAGGACTGGGTTCGACACAAGTTGGCCGAGGAAGGTTGAGAACGTTACGTCCATATATGGGCTTTCTCGAAGTTTGCAGGCACGTTACAAAAACATGATAAATCGTATCACCTCCTGCTGGTTTCTTTACCGAGTTCTGATGGGAGAAGTGAATTTTTTGGCACTAACATTGAATATTAGCCCTGTTGACCGCGGGTGTTCTTTTTGCTAACGCGTCGTGCGGACGTGCGCCTGCGGTCCGACACGCCAAAACCACAGCCTGTTCGCTTTACAAAATACAAACATGCGTTCGATAATAGGGGGCATGGAATATCGACAGACAGATGGCAAAACTCGACGCGTGCACAAGCAGTATGTGGACGTCGTGGCCCGCATCCTTGCGGGCGGGCAAGTCGTGCCGGTCACCGTCTGCTGGGTCGACGGCCGTTGTTTTACGATCGACGAAATTATCTCGACCACCGGGTTTGGCCTGACGGTTCACGGCGTTCGTACGGCAACCTATAAGGTACGTTTTGGCGGACATGCGACCGAGTTGTATCTGGAGGACCAGACGCGCGAGCGGGCGGATGGCTCGCAGGCGCACGTGATGCGTTGGTGGGTATGGGCGTTTGACCGTACGCTTGAGGGCGAGCGCCGCAGGTAAGAGCGCACGGCATTCGGGTACAATGGCAGGGATATTGTCGCCTACGGCGCCGTTATTTGTGGCGCTTTTTGAAAGGACGAAGTATATGAACGATATCCAGGGCTATCAGAACGGCCCCGTCGAGACCGGCGCAAGCCGCGCCAAGGAGATGTCGCCGCGCGCGTACAATCTCGCCATGTCTGCCCTGATCTTCTTGGGCTTTTGCGCCATGGGCGCCGGCGCCTACTTTACGAGCACCATGTCGTTTGCGCGCATGATGATGAGCGGCGCCGCCCTACCGCTGGTCTTTGGCTCGTTTATTTTGACCATCGTCGGCATAGTCATGATGTCGGCTGCTGCGGGCAAGCAGTCCGTGGGCCTGTCCCTTGTGGGCTACGTAATCTTTGCGAGTACCTTTGGCCTGACCGCGTCGTTTGGTCTTGCCAACTACGACCTGCCTACCATTAACACCGCCTTTATCGCCACGGCCGCCATCACCTTTGTCTTTGGTGCCTTGGGCGTGACGTTCCCCAAGTTTTTCCAGCGCGTATATGGCATCGGCTTTGGCATTCTACTCGCCACTATTCTGGTTGAGATCGTGCTCATGTTCATGGGCGTTTCGCAGTCCATCACCGACCTGATCGTGATCGTGGTGTTCGCCGGCTTTATTGGCTACGACACCTATGTTGCCACGACGGTGCCGCCCACGCTTCCCAATGCGGTGCTCATGGCATCCAACCTGTTCGTGGACATCATCAACGTGTTCCTGCGCATTCTGAACATCCTCGGCCGTCGCGATTAAAGCGCGGCATTGCGATGCTTCCTGCCGGACGCGGTAAAACGATGTGAAAGGCGGTCCTGCGGGGCCGTCTTTTTTGTGCACGGCGGGGTATCATGGATGGGAAAAAGCCGACAGCGGCAGCGACAGGAAAGGTGGCCACGTATGGCAGACGTCGACAACAGGAACCGTAACCGCAGGTCCAACCGAGCGGGTCAGCCCAATCCCAAGCGCGAGGCCCGTGCCAAGGCCGCCGAGCGTCACGTGGCAACTGTGTCCGAAGCGTGCGCCAAGGATATCGAGCGTTCGCTCGCCGGTGTTCGCGAGTTTGACGGTATGCCTGCCGGCTTTGTCGCGGCGATGAAGGCCAAGGTTCAGAGTGCTGTGGCCGCCGAAGAGCAGGTCGCCGAGGACGTCGAGAACGCGGAGACTACCGAGGTCGAGGCGGCGCCCGAGACCGAGGCGGCGCCCGAGCCCGTCGAGGAGCCTGCCGAGGAAATCGCCGAAGCTGAGTCCGCGCCTGCTGAGGAGCCCGCTCCGGTCCTGCCCGAGGTCACTGTGCTTGATGCCTCCGCCACGCAGGCAATCCTCGATAACGGTCGCGGCTATGCGCAGTTCTGCGACATGGCCGTGCTCGCCTTTGCCTCGTTTACCAATCCGGGCGGTGGATATATTCAGGGTTATCTGGGCCAGGAGGCCACGCTGTGCGCCGATTCGTATCTGTACAACGTTCTCGATAAGCAGCGTAAGTGGTACGGCGAGAACCGTCGCCGCAACATCAACTGCGAGCTCTATCGTAACCGCGCCCTGGTGGTGCCTGCGGTGCGCTTCGACCGCAACCACGTGCATGCATACGCCGACGTGATCGTGGCCGCTGCGCCCAACGTTAGACGCGCCCGCCAGGAGTATCGCGTGAGCGACGATGCTCTGCTGGATGCCCTGCGCGACCGTATCCGCTTTGTGCTCGCCATCTGCGATGAGCTGGGTCGCGAGAAGCTCGTACTGGGTGCTTGGGGCTGCGAGAACAACGGCTTTGACGCAGAGGCCGTGGCCGAGCTCTTCCGCAAGGAGCTCGCGTCGGGCGACTTCAAGGTCAAGCAGGTCTTCTTTGCCGTGCCCTCTACGCGCTGGGACCAGGACTTTGCCAAGTTCGAGCACGTGCTGGCAAACTTCCCTGAGCGCAACGAGGAGTCCTATGCCCAGGTTGCCGCCCGCGCCGCAGCCGCTCGCGCCGCCGAGCAGGCCCAGACAGCAGCCGAGGATGATGAGGACGAGGACGACTGGCGCAAGTACCTGTAAGCGGTGCGCGCGATGTGATATGCCAAGCCGACGGGAGGGGTTGCCCCCGTCGGCTTTTTACTGAATGAGGAGCTCAAGATGAAAAACGTTCTGTGCTTTGGTGACAGCAACACCTATGGCTATGATCCGGCGGGTATGCGCGACGGCACCGCAGTGCGCTATGCGCAGGATGTGCGCTGGTGCGGCGTGGTGCAGCGTGACCTGCGTGAGGGCTGGCATGTGATTGAGGAAGGTCTAAATGGTCGCACGACGGTGCGCGACGATATGTGCCATCTGGACACCAACCTCAACGGCATTCGCGCGCTTCCGATGCTGCTCGAGGCCCATAAGCCGCTGGACGCCATTGTGATCATGCTGGGCACCAACGACTGTAAGACGGTCTTTAACGTGACAGCTTCCGATATCGCCCGTGGCGCCATGGCGCTGATTCGCGCCGTCCGCGCGTTTCCGTGGACCGACGCTGCGCCTTGCCCGCGCATCCTGCTGATGGCTCCTATCAAGATCAAGCCGCAGATCGCCGATGTGTATATGACCGACTTTGACGAGCATTCCGTTGAGGCATCTGAGCATTTTGGCGAGTACTATGCGCACGTGGCCGAGCAGTTTGGCTGCGACTTTTTGAATGCCGCCGAGTTTGCCGAGCCGGGCGATATCGACTATCTGCATATGATGCCCGAAAGCCACGAGAGCCTGGGTCACGCCGTGGCAGCCAAGCTCAAAGAGATGCTCGGTGAGTAGCACGGCCCCAAGCCACCGCAAAGGGGACAGGCACCTTTGTGGTGGTTTTGCCCGGGTAAACGAACGGATTGGCTGCCATATGGGCATGGACGAGCTCATCGACCTCTTTGCCGAGGGCGATGAGCTCGTCTCCAATACCGCTTTTGAGGATTTGGATCTTGCCTACGACGTGGCGAACGGCGCGACCTTCGATGGCGTTGTGTTCCGATCTTGCGAGTTCGATAGCGTTGACTGGAGCGGCTCGACGTTTCGCGACGTGGTGTTTCGCGGTTGCCGCTTTATCCGCTGCAACATGGAAGGCTGCTGGCTCAGCCGCTGCGACTTCGTTGACTGCTCGGCACCGGGACTCAACTTGCTCAGGGCGCGCCTGTCGAGCGTGTCGTTTGGATCGTGCGATTTGAGCTATGCGAACCTTTCGGAGGGACGCATTGGCCCTATGACAGCATGCGATACACGTCTGAGAGAGGCTGCGTTTCAGGGTGCCAAGCTGGGTCAGATACGCCTGGATGGCTGTGACCTGACGCGTGTTGATGTGTTCAAGACGTCGCTTTCCGGCGTTGATGTGTCGCGCTGTACATTTGCAGCGCCCGTTGTTTCGGGCGATTACCATGAGCTGCGTGGCCTGACGGTCAATGCCGAGCAGGCGCTGGCACTCTCGGGTTTGTTGGGAATTCAACTCGCCGACGACTAGACGCCCCGGCCCTTTGCTCGACCGCTATCTAAAATCAAACCGTCGCAACATCCGATGATTTTTCGCGTTTGCACGATTTTCATCGAATGTTGCGACGGTTTTTGGTGCAAGGTAGCCTGTCTCTTTTTGGCAGGTTACTGGCTATTTAGTACTGCCACATGTGGTTGACGGGGCCAGAGCCTTTGCCCATGTCAAAGCCGGCGGCGAGAGCGCCCGTTAGGTAGGCCTTGCCGGCGTTGACGGCGTCGGCAAGATCCATGCCCTGAGCCAGCGCGCAGGCGATGGCGGACGAAAGCGTGCAGCCGGTGCCGTGTGTGTTGTCGGTCTCGATGCGCTTGTGGCGGAACCACGTGGTGAGCGGATCGCCCAGATGGTTGCCCTCGTCATCGAGTGGCGCGGGTTCGGCCAATACATCGTTGGCCTCGTTGACAAGATGCCCACCCTTAACGAGGGATGCGCAGCCAAAGCGGCGGGCGAGGAGCATGGCAGCATTTTGCTGCGTGCGCTCGGAGTCGACCTCGTAGTCGAGCAGGGCCATGGCCTCGGGAATATTGGGCGTGATAACCGTCGCCAGCGGGAACAGGCGGCGGGTGAGCGCCTCGGCGGCATCTTCGGCAATCAGCCGTGCGCCCGAGGTGGCTACCATGACGGGGTCGACTACCACGTTTGTCGCGTTCCAGGCGCTCAGGCGGTCGGCGATAACCTCGATAATCTCGGCAGAGGAAACCATGCCGATCTTGACGGCGCTTGGGCGGATATCGTCAAATACGGCGTCGATCTGCGCAGCGACGATATCAGGGGAGATATTCTGCACGGCGGTGACACCGAGCGTGTTTTGTGCGGTGATGGCGGTGATGGCCGTCTCGGCATACAGACGGTGCGCCGTGATGGTCTTGATGTCGGCCTGAATGCCGGCGCCACCGCTGGAATCGGATCCTGCGATGGACAGGACGGCAGGTACCTTACTGCGATCCATGTTTGCTCCCTTGTTCGGTCGGAATCAAATGGGTCTTTAAGCCAGCATTATAAAGATGCCCGGGCCGACTCTATGTCGAACCCGGGCGGGCGATGCAATCTTTACGCAAATGTGAGCAAATGTTCACACGTCAACAATTGACGAACACCATGTTACCGATTGTGGCTCCGGTGACGAGTTAGTCCTCCATGCCGAGGTCGATCGTCGTGCCTTCGAACACCTTGTTAACGGTGCGGACGGCGCACATCTTGCCGCACATGGTGCAGGTGCCCTCGGTGGCGGCGGGGGATTCTTCGTAGCGTTTCTTGCCGGTGACCGGGTCGAGAGCACACTTCCACATGGCATCCCAGTCGAGCTTGCGGCGTGCCTGGCCCATCTTGTCGTCCATGTCGCGGGCGTGCGGCACCTTCTTGGCGATATCGGCGGCGTGTGCGGCGATCTTGGTAGCCATGAGGCCATCGAGCACGTCCTGGGCGTTGCGCAGGCAGAAGGACTTAAACTGGCCGGAATGAAGGAAGAACTACAGGCGAA
>UQSB01000007.1 GCA_900543505.1 uncultured Collinsella sp.
AGAACAGGCAGGTCAGGTTCCTTGCCGCCCGGATATCGGAGGCCCTCGACGAGGCCGGGGCCCTCGAGGCCGAGACGGCGGCGCTGCTCGAGGGCGACGAGACCTACGCGTGCCTGCTCACCGTGCCCGGCATCGGCCCGAGGACCGCGGCGCAGCTCGCGGTGTCGGTCGACATCGCGAGGTTCCCGGACCACGACCACCTGGCCTCGTACCGCGGCATAGCCCCGAGGGTGAGGAGCTCCGGCACGTCGGTGAGGTCGGTCAGGGCGTCCAGGCGGGGCGACGCGAGGCTCAAGTCCCTGCTGATCTTCTCGTGCAACAGCCTGGTGAGGTCCTCGGGGCGCTACGGCGAGTACTACCGGGCCTGCAGGGCGCGGGGCATGGGGCACGGGCGGGCGCTCAAGGCCGTCGCGAGGAAGCGGCTCAGGGCGATATACGCCGTGATGCGCGACCGGGTGCCCTACCGGGAGTAGCGTCGAAGGTTGACAAAACTATAGGAACACCCAATGAGTACCCAATGAGTAAACAAAGAGTGCGACGGAATGGCTCCCCTTGGCAGCTTAAAGCCGTCATGCAGGAACCATTCCGTCGCAGCCTAATGAAAGGGACTGGGTTGTAAATGTTGGAGAAGAGCCGTTAGCGCCCGGGGGCCAGGATCACCAGCGCGTCGTGCTCAAAGGGATGCTGCGCCACGCGCACGGTGCCGTCACCGTTGTCACGGACGGGCAGCTTTGCGATGCGCTTGTCCTCCATGTCGAGGACCGTCGCCGTCCAGCCACGCGCGCCGTCGAGCTTAAACTTGAGCGCCGTGGTGCGCGGCAGGTACGTGACGACGCGATCGCCAACGCGCGCCACACGGATGGCCTCGCGCGCGTCGTCGAGGAGCTCCTGCGCCGGAACCACGGCAAGTGCATCGTCGGCAGCCGTAGCGCCCAGGGCGGCAAGCACGTGCTCGATCGCGCCAAAGTCCCACACACCCGCAAACTGCAGGCACTCTTGCCAGCGGAACGGCATGTCAAAGCCCTCGCCCAGCACCGAACCTTGGCTGCGCGATGTCTGCCAGTTCCAAACGCCGTGTGCGCCGTAAGTTACGCCGGCACTGGCGCCGGCAAGAATCGACGACCATACGCTCGCGCGGCAATCCTGCGCGGTGAAGCGCCAGTACACATTGCGCGACGCACCCATCTGCTCGTAACAAGGCTCAGAGTTGACCATCGGCTTTTTAGGGTAGTTGGCGATAAAGTCCTGCGGCAGACGCCATGCCTCGGGCTGGCCCTCGTAGTTGTGGCCGGGCTGGAACATATAAAAGTCCAGACGGTCCAGATACTGCGCCGGAATGGTGCGATTGGCGCGGTTGATATGCATGGTGCGCAGCGCCTCGGGCGCGCGCTTGACGACCTCGTCGAGCGCGTCCTCGTAATAGGCGATCGCCTCGTCGCCGGCAAAGTCGGTATCGCCCGTCACCACGTAGACGGGGTTGAACTCGCCCAGGTTCTCGACGACGCGGGCAACGTGGGCACGGACCTCCTCACGCGGCATAACCTCGGCGCCGCAACGCTCGGCGATCTTGGCACCCCAGGTACCGGGCACGTAGTTGCACCACATAAGCACGAGCGCCGGACGGATGCCGTGCTCGACGGCAGCACGGCACATGGCGGCGGCGCGGTCCCAATATGCCTGGTTGGGACGGGACCAATCAAAGTGCACGCCGTCCTCGCTGGCATAGGGCCAAATGCCCAGGTCGGGGCAGCAGCGGTCCCACTGCGGCAGCGTGTTGATCTGCAGCACATTCATGCCCTGCTCGGCACGGCGGGTCAGGTAGTAGTTCCAGTCATCCTCGGCAATGCTCGTAAATGCGCTCCAGCACGTATCGGCAAACCAGAAGAACGGTTTGCCCTCGCACAAAAAGCCGTCCTGGCGACCGTTGACGGTCAGCTTTCCCAAACTCATCTGCATGTCCTTTCGTTTGATAAAGGATTTGCGAACCGCCGGGGGCTTTCGCGGTAACCCCGTGCGAAAGCCCCTGCCGCTTGGCAAACCCTCGCGGGCGAATCCCGTCCGCCCCATCAGTCTACCTTGCAAGAAGGGCCCCGCCGGGCTTACGCCTGACGGGGCCCCGTCGTGTAGGTGAGGTCATATGTGACCGAACGGTTTGGCCTTAGGCCTCCATCTCGGCGAGTTCCTCCTTGGAGAAGCCGCAGGCAAAGACGACGGCAGCGGCGATGACAAAGGAGATTGCCATACCAACGATAGCCCAGACGGTGTTCATCTGGCCACCCTGCAGGTAGTTGGTGAAGACCAGGAAGTTGGACGCACCGCCTGCGAGGTAGTAGGCAACACCCATGAGGCCGGAGAACACAGCGCCGATGGCACCGCCGATGAACATGCCGAGCATGGTGCGGCGGAAGCGCATGAGGATACCGAAGAGCGCAGGCTCGGTAACGCCGCCGGCGATGGCGGAGATGACGTAACCGATGGCAAGGGACTTCTCGTCGGGGTTCTTCATCTTGAGGAAGGCACCGAAGGCGCAGCCCCAGACAGCGGCCATAGCGCAGTTGGTGGAAACGAAGACGAAGGGATCGTAGCCGGCGGCGATGATCTGAACCTGAGCAAGCAGGATGACGGGCATGTGCATGCCGCAGACCACGAAGAGCTGCCAGAAGGCACCGAGGACGGCCATGACGATCAGGATACCGATGCCGCCAAGGTCAGCAAGGCCGAAGAGGGCGTTAGCGATCAGCGTACCGATCTCGTTGCCGATCGGGGCGAGGACGATGAAGGCGATGGGGATGGTGACGATCATGGTGCAGAACGGCGTGAAGACCGTGGAGAGCACGTCGGGCATGACCTTCTTAAAGAACTTCTCGATGAAGTAGAGGACGGGCACCGAAAGGATGATCGGCAGGACGGACTGCTGATAGTTGGCAGCGGCGATCTGGATGCCGTAGACGGAGATGATTCCGCCGCCCTCCTGGGTGGCGACGCTCACCACGGAAGGAGCCATGAGGGCGCCACCGAGCAGCATGCCGAGCACGGGGCTGGCGCCGAGCTTCTTAGCCGCGGCATAACCCAGGTAGATGGGGATAAAGGTGAACGTGGCCTCGTACAGCGTGGTGTAGAGGAACGTATAGGTCGGGTCGTCGGCCGAGAGCACACCGAGCATGGTGGGGCCGAGGACGGCCGCGATGGTACGGAACAGACCGCCGGCCATGAGCAGCGGGATGAGCTGGGTCATGGAGCCCGACAGATAGTCAAGGATGATGTTCGGCAGATTCTTGAGCTCGAACTTCTGCTTGGAAGCATCGAGGTTCTCGTCGACGGCGGCACCCTGCTTGACGCCGGAGATGGCGACGAACTCGGCGAGCACCTTGGGCACGTTCTGGCCGATGATGACCTGGAGCTGGCTGCCGGCGAACTGGCATCCCAGAACACCCTTGACCTTCTTGATCTTCTCCACGTCGGCCTTGTTGTTGTCCTTGAGCGTCAGGCGCAGGCGCGTCATGCAGTTGGTGGCGACGGAAACATTCTCCGCACCGCCCACGAGCTCGAGGACATCGGTGGCAATCTGCTTGTTATCTACTGCCATGGGACCCCTCCCCATATCTTCGTGTGCCAGCCCCCTGGGGCTTAGGCACGCCTTTGGCCCGGCGACTATAACCCCTTACGGTTGCCGGACCCTTGGATACGCTTTTGTAAACAAGGTGTTTACTGAACGTTTACGGGCTTTAGTTTACACGGAGCGCCGAATTTATGGCAATTTTGCCGTCTACAGTCCGGTGAACGGTGGGAAATCGGGGGTGAACGTATTTGAATGGCGGGAAATGGTCTCTTTGACCCTCTATTGATATATAGCCATTTACGTGGGATTTTATTTTGATGAACACCTCACTGATCTGTTAACTCATCAACAGAATCCCTGCTAGAAGCTAGTAAACATATGTTTAGTAGCTCACGACGTGTTCAATTTTGCCGTTTACCGAGTTCATCTGGTTATTCTTCAATTCTAGATTACACTAAACATGTTTAGTTTGTATTGCCGCAGATGCCAGGCATTCGCGGCGCAAGGGAGGCAGCTCATGGAGCTCAAATTGTGTACCTACGCAACCGTCACCACCTTGGGCGACTTTGGCCCCTGGATCAGCAAGGTCGTACTCGACCTGCCCTGCACCGTGCGCGCCAACGACATCGACGCGAACACCTTCCATATATATGTAGAGCGTCACGAGCGCTCGGGCGAGGTTCTGATGCGCAAGGAGCGCGGCGCCGACCATGCCGCGCCCTCCGTGGGTTACATCGACATTCTCGCCGCATATCCGTGCGACGAGAACGGACGTAAGCTCGCCGTGGGCACCCATGTGGCGCTCGAGGTCGCCGAGCAGCGCCTGACCAAGACCATCGAAGGCGGCGTCATGGGTTCGCGCATGCTCGATGACCAGCTGCGCATCACGCAGCTCACAGCTCTTCCCGGCAACGACGGCGACGATCCCACCTGCGGCCTGGTCTTCGACACCTGCCGTGGCGATATCTGCCCCGCGCTCAAAGGCTGGAGCAACGCCACGCAAAAGACCGCCGTCGACGGTATCGCGCTCGAATACGGCTTCTTTGAGCCCAGCTTTAAGGCCGAGGACTCGGCATGCTTCAACCCCTTTGCGCCCGAGGCCGCGGCCGTGCCCCAAAAGGCACCGCTCGTGGTGTATCTGCACGGCGCCGGTGAGGGCAAGGGCGCCACGCAGGGCGAAGGCGCCACGCGCGCCTATATCGGCAACCGCGTGACGGCCATCAGCCAGGCGCAGATCCAGCGCTACTTTGGCGGCTTTGCCTGGGTGCTCGTGCCGCAGTCGCCCACGTTTTGGATGGACAACGGCGTCGAGCAGCTTGGTCACTCCAACCAGAGCATCTACTCCCCCGTGCTCAAGGCACTTATCGATGAGTTTGTCGCCGAGCATGCCGACCGCATCGACACCGACCGCATCGTGGTCGCCGGTCTTTCCAACGGCGGCTTTATGACCCTGCGCCTGTGCGCCGACTACCCCGATTTCTTCGCCGCGGGCCTTCCCTGCTGCGCCCCGTGGTACAACGCCACGGACGAGGACGTAGCCGCGCTCGCCAAGACGCCGCTGTGGTTTACGCACTCCAAGGGCGACGAGCTCGTGTCACCGCAACAGACCGTGCTGCCGCTCACGGCGCGCCTGCGCGATGCCGGCGCCAACGTGCACCTCACCTACTTTAGCCATGTCGAGGACCTGACCGGCGTGTATCGCGAGGCCGACGGCTCGGCCAAGAAGACGTTCAACCACGGCGTGTGGATCCACCAATTCAACGACCTGTGTTATCAAGACTTCGACGGGGGCAACGTACTCATCGACGGCGAGCCGGTGGGCTGCTGGGAGTGGTCGGCCAGGGTCGACCGCTAAGCCCTCCCATCGCGGGGACCGGGGTTTAGTCTTGCCTTGCGCGTAACTGGCTGAATTGATTTTGATTGGAGCTGTTCCTATGTCCCAGAAGTTGACTCGGGTGATTGTTACCACTGATATGGAAGTCGATGATATGAACTCACTTGTTCATTTGGCTCTGTATCTCAACTTGCTTGATGTTCAGGCTGTGGTGTATACGGCTTCGCAGTATCACTTTCTTGGGGATGGGGTTCATACGCTCGGCGAGGTGAATTCGCATTGGCGGACCAAAGGGCGGCGCTCTTATGAGTGGGCTGTTGTGCCTCATGAGCCCGATCCGCTAGCCGGCGAGCTTCGTGAGTATCGGCCGTTTCCCGAGCATTGGATTGAGAGTCTCTGGAGTAATGAATATGCCCAGGCTTGGCCGCAGTTGCAGGCAAATGCGGCCGCTGCCGGTGAGCCGCCGTTTCCCACGCCCGCCCAGATGATCGAGCGCACCTTTGTGGGAAATGTTGCCTTTGAGGGTGATGTGACTGAGGAAACTGAGGGGTCTCGCGTAATTGCGCAGGCGATTCTGGATGATGATCCGCGTACGTTATGGTTGCTCAGCTGGGGTGGTATGAATACGATCGTTCGCGCCCTCATGAGTATTGCCGAGCGCTATCGCGCCACGCCCGAGTGGCCCGCCGTGCAGCAGCAGGTCTATCAGAAGGTGCGCGTGATGGGCGTTGCCGATGGCGTGGGACAGGACAACTCGTGGCTCGACCATGGGCGCGAGCTCTTTCCCGAGCTCATCTTTTGGCGTACGCCCTATATGTATGGCAACTATTTCGACGCCAAAACAGCTCAGCCCGATACGCTGCCGCTGTTTAAGGCTCCCTGGCCCGAGCAGAATCTCACGCAGGGCAACGGCCCCCTCATGGCACGCTATATGCTCTATGGCGATGGTAAGGTCTACGAAAACGAGCCTGAGCGCTTTCAGTTTGGCAAGCATGCCCGTCTGGATTGGGGCCTGGAAGGCATGCCCGCGATGCAGTTTGAGCGCGGCGATTTTATGGCCGAAGGCGACAGCATGACCTATATTCCGCTGCTGCCGTTTGGCCTGCGCGGTATCGACGACCGCGGCTTCGATACGCTGCTGGGACGCATGTTTTTTGATGGGCATCCCGATGCGAACGCGCCCGCCGGTTTTGCCTCCATCGGCACGCCCGCAGACGACAATCTCAATCCCTATCTGCGTGCCTATCAGGAAGACTTTGCCGCCCGCGCGCAATGGTGTGCCCATGATCCGGCCATCTGCTCGCATCCGGCGCATGTTGTCGAGGTCACTGCCGACCGCAGCGCCACAGCCGGCGAGCGCGTCAACCTTACAGCGACCATCGTCGACCCCGACGGCAAGGGCTTCGATGCACATTGGGATGTGGCCGTAGACCCATCGAGCTATGCAGGCGTCCAGGATCTGTCGATGTGGCAAGAATGCACGGTAGACACCGCTTTCATCGTGCCCGCCGACGCGCGACCCGGCGACCGCCTTGTGCTCACCCTCACCGTCCAGACGCGCGCCGAGCGCCCCTGCACCCGCTACGCCCAAATCGCCGTAACCGTGGCATAGCAAGGGCGGCGCCCACATTCGGCAGCCGCCGCATTCGGCAAAGAGTATCCCCAGGCGTCAAACGAGCGGGGATTTTTGGACACCCAAACAACGAGAGTGGACAATCTCCCACTTTGAGCCCACAAGCAGGCCAAAAATGGGAGATTATCCACTCTCGTTCTGCGAGCACTCATTGGGGACGTACTTAAATGAGTAGTTTCACTCATTTAAGTACGTCCCCAATGAGTAGGAAAAATGGGCCATGTGTCCCAGTTGTGGAGACTCGTTGAGCCGTCTGGGTATCGTGAAAGGCTGCGCACTCCCCCATCATCAAAAGTGACACACGCTACCAGTTGATGGGAGGCAGCCATGGGCTTCTTTGACAAGATGTTCGAGAAGAAAGAGTGCGCGATTTGCGGTACCGAGCTGGGACTTCTAGGTAAGACAAAAATCAATGAAGGCTACCTGTGCAAAGAGTGCGCCGGCAAGCTCTCCCCCTACTTTCACGGCTATCGCTCCAGCACCGCGGACGATATCCGCGAGCAGATCGCCTACCGCGAGGCCAATGCCGAGCGCTTGGCGTCGTTCAACCCCACGCGCACGCTTTCTGCCGGGCGCACCAACATCATGCTCGATGAGGACGCGGGCCTGCTGATCATCACCTCGCAGAGCCGCTGGCGCGACGCCAATCCCGACATCATCGAGTTCTCGCAGGTACTCGGCTGCGATATGGATATCGACGAGCATCGCACCGAAATCTATCGCGAGACCAAGGACGGCGAGCGCGAGAGCTACAATCCGCCGCGCTACGACCTGGATTACGACTTTAATCTGACCATTCACGTCAACACGCCGTACTTTACCGAGATCAACCTGCGCGTGAACGACTCCACCATCGATCAGCGCGGCTCCATCGAATACCGCGAGGCCAAGCGCCAGGCAACCGAGGTCCGCGACGCGCTGGTGCAGCTGCGCCAGGAGACGCGCGACAGCGTCGTGGCCGCCAAGGCCCCCAAGACCGCGGTGACCTGCCCCTTCTGCGGAGCCACCACCATTCCCGATGCCAGTGGGCGCTGCGAATACTGCGGCGGCGCCATCGGCGCATAGCCTCCGGCACGGAAAGGACCGATCATGGCCTTCGAGAGCGTCAACTATCAGTGCCCTGCCTGCGGTGGTCCCCTGCATTTTGCCAGCGCCGAGCAAAAGCTTGTCTGCGACTACTGTGACTCACGCTTTGAAGTCGAAGAAGTCGAGGCCCTCTATCGCGAGCGCCAGGACAAGGCAGATGCCAAAGCCGATGCCGCAGCCGCAGCTCCCAAACCTGCTGCCGACGATGCCGTGCAGGAGCTCGCCCAAAACGCCGGCTACATCTGCTCGTCGTGCGGCGCCGAGCTCGTGTCCGACGGCACCGTCGCCGTCACCACCTGCCCGTACTGCGGCAACTCCGCCGTGGCGCCCGGCCAGCTCTCTGGCGACTTCTCGCCCGACCTGGTGATTCCGTTTAAGCTCGGGCGCGACGACGTCACGGCCGCACTCAAGGAACACTACAAGGGCAAGATCTTGCTGCCCAAGAGCTTTGTCACCGGCAACCACATCGACGAGGTCCAAGGTGTCTACGTGCCGTTTTGGCTCTACGGCGCCCGCGTGGACGGCGAAGTGTACTTTGACGCGACCAACGAGACCGTGACCGAGGAATCCGACCGCACCGTCACGACCACCGACCACTACGATGCCTATCGCAAGGGCAATATCTCGTTTAAGCGCGTGCCCGTCGACGGATCGTCCAAGATGCCCGACGGCCACATGGACGCCATCGAGCCGTTTGACTACGACGCGCTGCGTCCGTTCTCGGTCGCATATATGCCCGGCTACATCGCCAACCGTTACGACGAGGACTGCGAGACCTGCAAGGCGCGCGCCGAGCGCCGTATGGAAGAAAGCACGATCTCGGCCCTGCGCGAGACTGTCGTCGACGAATACGACGATGCCACGGTCGAAAGCAAGCAGCTCGACTACACCTGGGAAGACAGCGACTACGCCCTGTTCCCCGTCTGGATGCTCTCCACCTCGTGGAACGGCAAGAGCTACCTGTTTGCCATGAACGGCCAGACCGGCCGCTTGGTCGGCGAGCTCCCCTGCTCCAAGCCCAAGCTCGCTATTGCCTCGGTGCTGTTCTTTGTGATCGGATTTATCCTCTCCCAGATTCTCTTTATGGGTGAGAACGCCTTCGATCCGGATTACCTCGCCTTTGATATCGAGGGCATCCTCATCAACATCGTCGCGCCGCTGATCATCGTGATTATCGGAGACGTGCTACTGGTAGGCCAGCTCAAGACGGCCAACGAGGCCACCCACGCCGACGAGTACTGCGGCGAGCTCGACCTGACCGAGAAGCACGACACCTTCAACCACACCGAGACCACCGTTGTCATGAAAGACGACAAGGACGACTAAGCAATCCGACCAATACCACCCGGCCTTTGACGAGAAAGGAAGATCACCATGGGACTCTTGAAAGCTGGATTGGGTGCTGCCGGCGGCGTCATGGCCGACCAGTGGAAGGAATTTATCTATTGCGAATCGATGCCTGCTGACGTCTTGGCCTGCAAGGGCAGCAAACGCACCGGTGGCCGCAGCTCCAACACGCGCGGCGAGGACAACGTCATCTCCAACGGCTCGGTCATCGCCGTCAACGACGGCCAGGGCATGCTCGTGGTGCAAAACGGCAAGATCATCGAAGTCGCACTGGAGCCCGGTGAGTTCGTCTTCGATACCGGCAGCGAGCCGAGCGTCTTTAGCGGCAACCTGGGCGATTCCATCAAGGAGACCTTCGCCAATATCGGCAGCCGCTTTACCTTTGGCGGTGACGCGGGCAAGGACCAGCGCGTCTACTTCATCAACACCAAGGAGATCATCGGCAACAAGTACGGCACCGCCTCGCCCGTGCCCTTCCGCGTGGTCGATAACAACATTGGCCTGGACGTTGACATCTCCGTGCGCTGCAACGGCGAGTACTCGTACCGCATCACCAACCCGCTGCTGTTCTACACCAACGTGTGCGGCAACGTGACCGATAGCTACACGCGCGACAAGATCGACAGCCAGCTTAAGTCCGAGCTGCTCACCGCCCTGCAGCCCGCCTTTGCCAAGATCTCGGAGATGGGCATTCGCTACAGCGCCATCCCCGGTCACACCACCGAGCTCGCCCGCGCGCTCAACGAGGTCCTCTCTGCCGACTGGCGCGACCTGCGTGGTGTCGAGATCGTGAGCTTTGGCGTCAACTCCATCGCAGCCTCGCAAGAAGACGAGCAGATGATCAAGGACCTGCAGAAAGCCGCCGTCATGCGCGATCCCACTATGGCGGCAGCCAACATTGCCAGCGCCCAGAGCGACGCAATGCGCGCGGCAGCCGCCAATCCCAACGGCGCGATGGCAGGCTTTATGGGCATGGGCATGGCAGGTGGCATGGGCGGCATGAACGCCAGCCAGCTGTTCGCCGCCGGCCAGGCACAGCAGCAGGCCGCCCCGCAGCCGGCTCCGGCACCCGCTCCCGCACCGGCTCCTGCCGCTGCCCCCGCGGCCGGCACATGGACCTGCAGCTGCGGCGCCACCAACACCGGCAAGTTCTGCTCCGAGTGTGGCAGTCCCGCACCCGCCCCGGCACCGGCCAAGTGGTTCTGCCCCAACTGCGGCAGCGAAAACGGCGGCAAGTTCTGCAGCAACTGCGGAACGCCCAGGCCCTAGCCCCTCTATCTGGTAATTGGCGGGGGATCCGCCACCCCCGCATTTGCTTCTATGGGTTTTTATACAAGAAGGAGGACACCATGAAGACAACGTTCAAAAAGTCCGTACTCGCATTTTTGACATGCGTCCTGGCGCTCGCCTTTGCCCTCACGGGCTGCAGCGGCGGCAAAGACCCCAAGGCCAACTTTGTCGGCAGCTGGAAGCTCTCGGGTGGAACCACGGAGGGCGAAGAGCTGACCGATGAGTATATGGATATGTTCGAGGAATGGGGCATCAGCTGCATCTTGGTCCTGGACGAAGACGGCACGGGCAGCCTCGATTTGTTCTCCGAAGTTTCCGACCTAAAGTGGGAGGCCAAGGACGCTACCACCGCGAGTATCACCGTCGACAAGGAGACGACCGACGTGAAGCTCGAGGACGGCAAGCTTGTCCTTGAGGACGGCGAGGACAAGCTCATCTTTAGCAAGTCCGATAAGGACCTATCCGGTACCGTGAAGAAGGATCGCGAGGCCGCCGAGAAGGAAGAGGAAGTCGAGGAGGCCGTCGAAGACGGCGATGTCCAGAGCGTCGAAATCTCCCCCGCCGTCACCGTCGCCGATGACGATCTGTGCACCATCACCATCACCGAGAAGTTCAAGGACGAGTGGGACGACATCGGCTTTGTCGTCAACATCACCAACAAGAGCGACAAGGACCTGACCTTCTACGCTCCCACCGGCAAGACAAACGTCAACGGCACCATGAAGGAAGCCTGGTTCTCGGCCCACCTGATGCCCGACACCAACGCCACCGAAGAGTTCACCTTCTCGAAGGGCACGCTTGACAGCTTCGACAGCCTGGTCAACACGACCATCGGCATCGACGCCTACCTGACCGATTCCTACGAGGACGTCGCCTCCTACAGCGCAACCATCGCGTAGCGGTAGACCACGACAGCCGCGGATTGGCGGACACATCCGCGCACACCAGACGGGGCCGCAGGAGGTGATCCTGCGGCCCCGTCGCTTTTATGCCGACAGCACTGCCCATACAAGCAGGCCGCCCGCCGTTTTTAGATGCGAAACGGTGGGCGGCCTATCTTTGCGGCGCCGGAACACGGGTGAGCGCGTCGATTACGGGCGCTCCATGTTGGGAACGATGCTGCCCTCGGTCACCGCGCGCACGGCCAGGCGCATGATGTTGTCGTAGCCGGTCTTGTTGAGAATCTCCGAGATGCGGCGTTTGATGGTGCCCTCGCTCATAAACAGCTCGGCCGCAATCTCGCGGCGGCTTTTACCCTCGCAGGCAAGGCGCAAGATCGACAGCTCGACATCGTCGAGGGCCGCCGTGCCGGAGAAGATGCTCTCGGGCGGCTTGGGAAACGTGCAGTAACCCGCCAGCGTGGAGCGCATCACGGCGAATAGCTCGTCGATACCGACGTTCTTGTACACAAAGCTGTCGACGCCCGCCTCGCGCGCCTGGTCCACAAAGGTGATCTCGGGCATACCCGTCATGATGATGATGCGACACTCGGGCAGTTGTTCTTTGATGCGCGCCGCCGCCACGATGCCGTTGGAATCGTGCTCGGTGCACACATCCATCAGTATCATGTCCGGACGCTCCTTGAGCACAACGTCCAAGGCATCCGAGGCGTCGGCGATCGCGGCGATAACGGTCATGTCGGGCTGGTCGCCCACGGAACGCGCCAGGCTCTCGCGCAAGATAGCCTGGTCTTCGACGATTAACACGCGGATCATGAGCTTCTCCTTTGGACCGTGGCGTTGGAGGCGAGCGGGATGGACACCGCAAGCGTAAAGGGCGGGGCGGCGTGGACTTCCAGGCTGCCGCCCAGATTCTGTGCGACATGCCTCATACCAGGGATACCCGTTCCCTCGCGATACGATACGGGTGCAGGCGCGCCGTCGTTAGAAACGGTCATCCGCGCAACAGCGCCGTCTTCCGACATCTCCTGCCACAAGCGCACATGGACCCGATGCGCCTGCGCATGCTTGGTGGCATTGGTCGAGGCTTCGCGGATAATCTGCAGAAAGGCTGCCGCGACACGCACGTCCTCGGGCAGCGCGCCCTCAACATCGATCTGCACACTCACCAGGCCAAAAGCATGGACGATATCGCCCAGTTGCTCTGTCGGTTCGGCGTCGCCCCCGCTGCGCAGATCGGCGGCGATCGAGCGCAACAACGGGTCGATCTGCTCGAGCGACTCGTCGTCCAAGCGCCCCTCCTCCAAATAGCGATGAAGGATTGACAGGCGCTGGCCGATCACATCGTGAACGCGGGCACGCATGCGCAGATAGGCCGCGTTGTCGGCAACTTTTTTGACTTCTTCGATCTGGGCCTGGAGCTCTTGGCCCGCAAGCTCAAGCAGGTGGTTGGCTTGCGCCAGACGGTCATGCGCGTGCGCATACTCTGTCACATCCAGGCCGATAATGCGCTCGAACGAACGGCCCGAAACCATAACGTCATCGTGCACAAACAAGCGAATCTCGGCGGGAGAAACCTCAACCACAACGCGCGCCTCACCAAAGCGGTCCAGATTAATGCGCACGCGGTTCCTGCTGCTTTCGGGCATTTGCATACTGAGTTTGCGCAGGTCGTTCCATGTACCGCTCATATCGCCTAGGTCGGTGGGCATATGAAGCTCCACCAGGTTTTTTCGCATGCAGCGGTTCATGAGCAGCGGACGGCCCCTCGGGTCCAGATACAGGATGCCCACGGGAATCACGTTGATGGTTTCAATCGTCGAGAACGCAGTGATATCTTCCTGGCGGTTACGGACGTCCATCAAGAGCGCCGCGATGGAGCGGAACAGGAAGAACGCTCCCTCTGCGATAAGGACAACGGCCCACGCCGAGCCCATGGCAAAAACCACCGGCGGTGTCACGGCGGCAATGAGTAGCAGCTCGGCCAGCATGACGGGGCGACGATAGTGCACCATAAGCACCACGCCGTAGGCAAAGATCGCGGCATCGAGCCACAGCACTCCGCCCATTGCCCTGGCGCAAACATTGAGCGGCGCCACCAGATACGAGCCAGACGACGCGAATAAGATGAGCGCCGAAATCATCAGGTGAAGCACAAGGCTCGCCTCGTAGGCGCAAATCACCTTACGGTTATAGGACGAGCGGCGCGATGCGATGAGCGGGACGTGGATCGTCTGCAGACACGCAGCCAGGGCAAAGACAACATCGAGCGCAACGATTTGGGGAAGGATGAACGAAATCTGCATCGTCACTCACCCGCCCTCGGCATCAAGACGATCATGCGCAGCTGGCCGGACTCGCCCTCAAGGCGGTATGCCACGTTGCGCCCTTGCAGAGCGCTTTCGAGCTCTTGCGCAGCGGGCGTCTGCGAAAGATCTTCATCATCGTTGGAAAAAAGCGTGGCGCGCAGCTCGACACTGCACCGGTCATGGTCGCCCAAGTGATACATAAGCGCTGGATGGTCGGTGGTGTAGGCAAAAAACGCAAAGTCATACACGCAGTCGTACAGGGCACTTACCGTACCGGCGTGCATCGGGCGCCGTATGGCGATAATCGAAGCGCAATCGACATCGATGGTGCGCAGGTCGCTTGCGAGCTCATTGGCAATGAGCTGAATGCGGTCGCGATCAAAACCGCTCTTCCCGTGTTGTGCCAACGTGAGCGACCCTTTGCGCTTGCAATAGGCAACGAGCATCTTGGCGCGCTGCAGCATGCGGTAACGCTCGCGCGAAGACGCCTCGTCGGTCAACGGTGGCAGCGAGCTCAGCAGGTCGTACATCTCATCGAACGCACGGGCAAGCGCCTGGTCCACGTCTTGGACCAGCAAGGTCTCGGCCTCTTGATCTGCCAGATGCGTCTTAAGATCGTAATCGGCCGTGAGCAGCTCATTTTGGCGCTGCAGCTCCATACGACGATGTGCCAGTTCACGGTTAAGCTCGTTAAGTTCCGACACGTCTTGGGCAAGCAGGGCCGATCCGCCCAGCAGCGGAAAGGCACGGTACATTACATCGGGATCGGACGCCACGGCAAAGGCGTGAGCGTGCCCGTGCTCTTGGACCCGCAACTCCTCACGCACGCCTACCGGCATTGGCTTTGACACCGGCGTGACATAGACTTCCTGCAGGTCGCGCGTTAGAACTTTGAGGTCGAGCGGCAAGGTATCGAAAATGCCGGCGATGTCGTGATATGACGGAATGACACCGCAATCGAGACAGATTTCCATCGCCACCACGCACAGAACGCAATAGACGAGCGAAAAGTTGAGCCTCCATGCCCAGGGCACGCGCAGAGTATACGAGATGGCAAAGAACGCACCACCCAACAAAACAAGCGCCGCCGTGCCCGAAAAGCGCTGAATGCGAAAGGACGAGGACCGACCAACCAGGATAAAAAAGGCCGCGAAGTTAAAGGCCGTCCACGCCAAGACAGCGAAATAGCCCCAGCCGTACGTATAATCGTTGCTCCAGGTGTCGCTTGCACGGTCAAAGTGGAATACCTGCCGGTGGAAATCGTTGGTGAGCACAAAACCGATAAGTAGGATGGCCACGATCCACAGGATGCCGCGATAGCGACGGCCCGCACGGTGTTGTTCCAGCCCCGCAAGCCGCAGACCACACAACTGGTAGAGCAGCGGAATGAGCGTCATGGGCACGTAGTACAGGTACCACAGAATCGTGGCGTAGACCGGTGTGAACGACTTGTACTTGAGAATGACTTCGATCATCCACAGGGCGCAGATGGTGGCGACGGCAACAAGGCGGCGGCGCAAGACGTAGTCCAGGCAGCGCAGGTACGCCAACACGCCCCAAATTGAAAACGCAATTCCGGCTATGAGCAACGGGAGGGAGCTCGAATGAATGAGTCCGTCCACGACCTCTTCGGACACCTCACCATAGACAGGCGCGGTGTTGGAAAGCTTGGGGTCGGAGGCAAACAGCGCCGGCAAGACTGCCAAAAGTATGAGGAGCAGCGCGGTAATGGCGCCAGCGATAGCAAAGACGCGGTGACGGTACACCTGATGTGTTATGCCAACAAGGAATCGCGGCATGGCGAAGAGCCTGCCGCCCCTAGGATCCGCTACGGGCGCGGATCGGGCGGCCGCGTGGCCAATATGTCGTGCGCGGGTACCCATAGTGCTTTTAGTGTACCGACAGATAGGCCCAAAAATCGGGCCACATGTCCCAAAATTCGCAGACGGTGAGGCGTGTAAAGAATGCCCCCGGCGACCAGTCGTTTAAGAACGTCCAATGACTACCTATTCTGCTTTTCACTTCTTTTAATAAAGCGCCCGGCGGGCATAGCTGCTCGCCGGGCGATTTGGTTAGGAAGCCATTGCTGTTGGGAGACCCTAGGCCAGATCTTCGCCGTTCGTCTCGATGACGCGCTTGTACCAGTCAAAGCTCTTCTTCTTGGAGCGCTTGAGGGTGCCGTTGCCCGCGTCGTCGCGGTCGACGTAGATAAAGCCGTAGCGCTTGGACATTTCGCCCGTACCGGCAGAGACGAGGTCGATCGGGCCCCAGGTGGTGTAGCCCAGCAGGTCAACGCCGTCCTCGGTCACCGCATCGCGCATCGCGGCGATATGCTGGCGCAGGTAGTCGATACGGTAGTCGTCGTTGATGGAGCCATCCTCCTCGACAACATCCTTGGCGCCCAGACCGTTCTCGACCACAAACAGCGGCTTCTGATAGCGGTCGTACAGGTCGTTGAGGGTGATGCGGAAGCCCAGCGGATCGATGGCCCAGCCCCACTGGCTCTCCTGCAGGTAGGGGTTCTTGGCGCCGGCGAAGGCGTTGCCCTGGGTGCGCTCGACATCGGGGTTATCGGCACCGGCGGAGCAACGGGTGCTGTAATAGCTAAAGCTGATGAAGTCGACGGTGTTGGCGGCCAGGATCTCGCGGTCCTCGTCCGTCATGCCCACATCGATGCCCAGACGTTCGAGCTTCTTGACGGCATAGGCCGGGTAGCAGCCGCGGCTCTGAACGTCGACGAAGAAATAGTTGCTCTGGTTGTCAATCTGCGCCTGGCGCACATCGCCCGGACGGCAGCTGTAGGGGTAGTAGCTACCTGCGGCAAGCATGCAACCGATCTTGACCTCAGGGTCGATCTCGTGGGCGATCTTGGTTGCCCAAGCGCTGGCGACGAGCTCGTTGTGGGCGGCCAGGTACTCGACGGCCTCCTTGTTCTCGCCCTCCTCAAAGACCAGACCGGCACCCATAAACGGCAGGTGCAGAATCATGTTGATCTCGTTGAAGGTGAGCCAGTACTTCACCAGGCCCTTGTAGCGGGTGAAGATCGTGGTCGCGAGGTTCTTGTAGAAGTCGATGAGCTTGCGGTTGCGCCAGCCGCCGTACTCCTTGATGAGGTGGATCGGGCAGTCGAAGTGGGTGATGGTCACGAGCGGCTCGATGCCATGCGCCTGGCACTCGCGGAACACATCCTCGTAGAAAGCCAGGCCGGCCTCGTTGGGCTCGGTCTCGTCGCCGTTGGGGAAGATGCGGGTCCAGGCCAGGCTCATGCGGAAGGTCTTAAAGCCCATCTCGGCAAAGAGGGCGATGTCCTCCTTGTAGTGGTGATAGAAATCGATGCCGGTCTGCGCGGGGTAGTAATAGCCGTCCTCGAAGTCGAGCATTTTGCGCTGGCCGGAGACCACCGCATAGCGCTCGGGGCCGTGCGGGGCCACGTCCACGTTGGCCAGGCCACGTCCGTCCACGTCGTAGGCACCCTCGCACTGGTTGGCAGCCGTCGCGCCGCCCCACAGGAAGTCTTTACGGAAAGCCATACATCGATCCTTTCACACGCTGTTTGTCGTGGTTTCAGTATCCCCGTAAGCAGCGCGCTACTCAACGGCAACGACGCAGGCCGACACTTCTTTTCGCACACGGCGGCCCGGCAGCCGCCCCTGCCTGACACTTTCTGATACCGCCGCCCCAAACCACCACAAAGGGGACAGGCACCTTTGTGGTGGTTTGGGGCGGTTTGTCTCGATCTGTAACAGGTAGGCAGCCAAAACCGGGCTTGGTGTTACAGATCGAGATCTTTCGGGCACCCTCTGCGGTTTATCTCAATCTGTAACAGGAAGAGACGATTTGGCCCGTCAGATGTTACAGATCGAGACAAACAGGAAGCCCCTAGTCGCAGGTGATGTCGAGGTTCTTGCCGACGAGGCCCACGTAGCCGCCCTCGGCTGCCTTGGGGCTGTCGGCGTGGCAGAGGACCCACTTGTCGGCCTTCCAGTAGCAGTAGCTGTCGCCGGCCGCGGGCATGTCGGCTGCAGCCTCGGGGCGCGGGCCGTTGGTACCCGCCGGCAGCGCAACCATCACTTGGAAGCCGCCGTCGTCGACCATGCAGGGCGTGTAGTGGAGCGTGGTGTTGAAGACTTCGACGACCGTACCCGCCGGCACGCGGAACGCCTTGACGCACGCAGTGTCGAGCTTGCCGTCCTCGATCTCCCAGCGATGCGCCACGAGCAGGATAAAGTCGCGGGCGCCCAGGTTAAACTCGCTGGCGCGGTGATACTCCAGGCAGTTGAGCTGCGTGTTGTGGCCGTTGCACCAGCCCAGCTGGAAAGGACGGCCGCCGTACATGAGCAGGCCGAGCGTGTCGACACCCTCAACCTGCTCGAGCTCGGGTGCGGAGGCCACGTACTTGGTGCCCTCGGGAATGGGAGTAGCCGCAAGCGCCTCGACAAGCGGGGCGGTCAGGTTGGACGGCACGTCGTCCCACACGCGACCATAGGATTTGAACTCGGGATCTGATACAGAGTAGATATGCATGTTCGCTCCTGTTCGTTTATGTGACAGTATGAACATTCTAGAACATCATTCATCCACGACCACGATCAATACCGAAAACATTGCATGACGAAATCACCCGCTCAAAAAGCGACATGCAGCTTCCTAGTCGAGATAATCTTTAAGAAACTCAATAACGCTCATACACCAGTAGTCGGTCTCCGGCGCATGGGGCTTCATCAATGCGTGCCCCCCTTCTGAATACATGACTCCCTCATGGTGTACTCCAGCTGCATCCAGAGCATCGACCATCTTTTCATAATTGTCGGGCGATACAATATCATCGTCAGCGCATTGCCAAAGATATGTCGGAGGATACTGCTCCCACACATGCTGATTAATACAGAAATCATCGAGCGAGTCGCGACCAGCCCCGCCGCACACCGAATCAAGAAATCTATTGTCTGATGCGTTCTCAAAGCCACGAAGATCAATCGGTGCATAACACAGGACCAAGGCTTTGGGTGCCTCGCATCCGTAGGACGCAAATCCCTTGTTGTCCGTCCCCCACTCGGCAGTTAAATGCGCACCAGCAGAAAAGCCGATAACTGCATAACTTTTTGCGACATTAAATTTCGCTGAATTCTCGAAGACAAAACGGACAGCTCGATTTAAATCGTCGATTGGACGCGGCATCAAAGGCTCGACCCTCACCCTGTATGACAGCACGAACACGTTATAGCCCGCATCGTTGAGCTCGGGGGCAACGGGAAAGCCTTCCATTTGATGACAAACGCTCTGATAACCTCCGCCCGAAACCGCAATGATAAAGGGAGCCCCGGGTCTCCCGGGAAAGAAGAACAGTTTCGTGTTGCGTCGAGTCGGATCACGGATGCAGTCGGCTTCATCCCATATATCGTAGGCAACTTGCCTCCCGTCATCCACGAGCTCGACAATCCGATTCAATCCACGCAAAACGCGAGTAGTTTCATATGGATTAGCATCAGAATTCATATGAGACACGATGGGTTTATTCCACATGCGCTCCCAAGTTGAAGGCCGGCAAAGCATAAGGTGCTCGCCAAAGCCAGCGAACTCAGGAAGGAGCGCGATTTCGCCAAACGTCATATCGGCTGTAATTGTCATAGCTAGTCACTCCAAAAATGAGGGTGGGCTCGCGTGAATCAACGGCAAGCCCACCACATGCAATCTGCCGCGGGGTTTTCGGCAGCTTACATCCCAAATAATTGTCTACTCCACTACCGCCTCTTCATCAGGGCGATACAGGATGTAAACGAGAACGAAGTTAAGAATTAAACCGACGACATTGCAAAGAATTGCGCCGATGAGGCTGCTCATATCACCAGAAGGATCCATATAACCGGGGAAGCTAAAAATGCCGCTCGACGTCATAACGAACGTACAGGTGTTGAAAATCGCCGGGATAACAGCACTGATTGCTCCGGCGACCATGGAAGCGATAATGATCTTCTTGTGCTCCAAGATGATGCCGTACAGCGCCGGTTCCGTAATCCCGAAAAAGCCCGTAATGGCACAGCTGAACCCAAGACTCTTTTCACTCGGGTCCTTCGAGCGGAGGGCAAACGCCAAACAAGCGCCGACAACACCCATGCTGCAGCAGAGAAGTCCAAGGATAGGATCGGAGCCGACGGTCATAATATTGTTGATGGAAAGCACGATCAGGGCCCAATGGAGTCCAAGGGGGATCATAACGAGACCGAATATCGGCCCGAGAATAACGCCGCAAAGGACGGGGCTGAACTGATAGACCGCCAGCACTGCAGTCGCAAGCAAAGAGCTCGCCTGCTGAATAACGGGGCCGATCACAAGGAGCGAGACGGGGGCGGCAACAGCAACCGTCAGGAACGGGACGAGCGCAAATGCCACAACATCGGGAAGAACCGCCCGCAGCCACTTATTAAGAACGGATGCGAACCAAGCCGCCACGATAGCAGGAAACACCGTGGAGGAATAGCTCACCATTGTGAACTTCATGCCGAGCAAATCCAGCGCATCGCCCGCTCCGGCCGCAGCAACGAAAGTCGGATAAATCAGGATTGCACCGAGTACCGCACCGATATATCGATCGGTTCCAAAGAACTGAGCAGCAGATGATCCGACAAGAACGGGCAGAAAATACATGCAGGCATTTCCCATGCCGTACAGCAGAGTGTATATTCCGCTCTCGGCGGAAACAGCACCCGCCGTCGTCAGAATACTAAGGACGGCGTTTATCATTCCGCATGCGATCAAGGCAGGAAGAACGGGCATCATGATGCCGCTGATGAGCTTCATTAGCTTTCCCAGAAAGCCCTTAGTCTCTCCTTCGCTTGCCTCGGAATCTCCGGCATCAATCCCGGTTTCCTTGGCAACGACTTCATAGACCTTATCGACCTTAGGTCCCACAATCACCTGATATTGCCCCGCGGAATGGCGAATGTCGATCACGCCATCAATCGCCTTGACTTTTGCATCGTCTACGATGCTTTCGTCCTTAAGGTTGAACCTTAAACGAGTCATGCAGTGAGCTACAAATGTAACGTTGTCTGCGCCGCCCACCATCTCGAGAATCTCGGCAGCGAGCTTGGTTGTATCTGCCATAAATACCATTTCTCCCATGTTGAGTTTTATATGTAACCATCAGCAAAGCGCGCGCCTTTGCCAACTAATTACCTTGTTTTCGATGCAATTCGATTGATGTGCATCATGAGGTAGAGTCTTTCTTCGTCTATAAGTTCCCGCCCCGTCAGTCGGCTGAGAACAGAAGCAATATCATCGGCGCACATTGATGCCACCGGATATTCTTTTTTGAGCGAGAGGTACATCTTGCGGTTGTCGCTCACGATGCTTTCGCCAGAGTTCAACCTATTGAATAAGTACTGAAGATGGGTTGCGAACCTTGCGTAATCGAAACCTTCCCGATCAACTTGAATGCCAAGCCGATTTTCAACAGCAACGGTTGACTCCTCCAGAACACGATCGTAGATATCCGCGCTAAACTCTTTAACTACTTCGCATGAGTCCGAATCGGCCATGTTATTGATAAACGCCATGGCAATTCCAACTGCCTCATGAGCTGGAAGCCTAACGTTAAGACGTTTCCTGATTATCTTAAGTGCATACTCGCCGATTCTAAATTCGACGGGATATTGTTGGCGGACATCAAACGATAAAGGCATGCGGACAACGATATTTTGCTCTTTGCGCTTAACCGCATACGCGATATGGTCCGCAAGGATAAACGGCAAATTAGGGCTCACCTCATAAGACAGCAAACCTGTCGACATATCAATAACATCCGAGGTAAGCTCGAGAAGCTCGTCGGGGACCTCGTCAACGAGAGCGATGTAGCGAGAGCTAACGTTATAAAACGTTCGTTGAATCTCCGAAAGAGGGACCTCGTCTCCGACATTCTTAAACCCCAGACCACGGCCGAATGCAACCAACTGTCTGCCATTTCCATCGACGCAGAGGACAGCGCTGGTATTAATTCGTTTAACAATTTCCATGTGTCCCCCCCCTAAACAGAACAAGGCTCCCGAAGCAGAATCCGACAATCAATGTCGACAGATGCTGCTTCAGGAGCCTTGCCTGAATATCACTCTGAGGACTAGTTTAAGCGAGCTAGTGCTAATGACCTCGAATAAACACTTCTAAACAGTTAAACGGTCGATATCTCCGTGTGAACGGTTTGGAGGCAGAGGGCGGCCCTATGCCTGCTGATAGTGCAGGTGCTTCTCGTCGATATCGGCCAGGTCGCGGTCGAGATAACGGCGCGCGAGCCAGTTTGCCATGGGGAGGTTCTGGTCCAGATAGTTACCGCACTCCTCGGGAGCGGCGCCGGGGATATCGCCCTCAAAACCAGCAACAAACTCGAACAGCTCGCGCACGAGCGGCAAGATCTCCTCACTCGTCAGCTCACCAAAGACAACCAGGTAAAAGCCCGTGCGGCAGCCCATGGGGCCAAAGTAGACAATGCGGCTCGACCACTCGGCATGATTGCGGAGGAACGTGGCACCCAGATGCTCGATGGTGTGGCACTCCGCCGTGTTCATAACTGGCTCCTTGTTGGGCGTGGTCAGGCGCAGGTCAAAGGTGGTGACGGCGGCGCCGGTCGCCGGATCGCGGTCGATGCGGCTCACATACACGCCGGGCTCGAGCAGCAGATGGTCAACGGAAAAACTCGCGATGCGCTCCATGGCAGATCCTCTCGGTAGTCAATTTGGGACGGGGCTCTTTTAGCTGGTTCGAATGATCGCACCAATCATACCAGTCAAAAAAGCCCCGTCCCAAATGAGCTGCCCGGGACGGGGATCAATGAGTTTTTAATCCCCGTCTCAGAATAATCATGCTAGGCGGTGTACGCGATTGTAGATTTCACGGCATGGCGCCAGCCGGCGATCTTTTTGGCGCGCTCGTCGGCGGACATGGTGGACTCCACGATGCCGCGGGCGCCGTAGACGTCGACGACGTCGCGCGTGTACATGCCCAGCGCAATGCCGCAGGCCCAGGCCGCGCCCAGACCGCTCATCTCGTCGTTGCTCGCGATGCGAATGGGCGAGCCAACCAAGTCGCTCTCAAACTGCATCAGGTACGCGTCGCGCGTGGGACCGCCGTCAACACGAAGCTCGGCCAACGCCGCGCCCGAATCCTCGACCATCGCATCAATCACGTCGAAGATCTGATAGGCGATCGACTCGTCAGCGGCCTTTACGAACTCCGCACGGCCCGTGGTGCGCGTCATGCCAAAGATGCAGCCCTCGGCATCGCTCGCCCAGTGCGGCGCGCCCAGGCCAGTGAACGCCGGCACAAAGTAGACACGGCTTGCCGGATTGGCGGCGTAGCACAGGTCGGTGACTTCCTCGGGATTGTTGATGAGTTCCAGGTCGTCGCGCAGCCACGTCTTGACGGCGCCGGCGTAGCTCACGTTGCCCTCGAGAACATACTCGGTCACACCGTCCATACGCCATGCGAGCGAGCTCGAAAGCCCATGCGAGCTGGCGACGAACTCGTCGCCGACGTTCATCATGACCGAGCTTCCGGTGCCATAGGTCGCCTTGGCCATGCCGCGGCTATGGCAGCCCTGGGCAAACAAGGCGGCATGGCTGTCGCCGAGCACGCCGTGAATGGGCACGGGCGCCGGCAAAAAGCCGCCCAGGTCCGTTGTACCGAACAGGCCATCGGAATCGGTCACCTGCGGCAGACACGCCGGATTGACACCAAAGGCCTCGCACACCGGCTCGCTCCAGCAGCCACGGCGCAGGTCAAAAAGCTGCGTGCGGCTGGCATTGGACCAGTCGCAGCGGAACTCCGCGCCGCCCGTGAGCGTCCAGACCACCCAGGCATCGATGGTGCCCAGGCACAGCTCGCCCGCCGCCGCGGCCTCGGCAGCCGCGGGAACGTTCGCGAGGATCCAGGCCATCTTGCCCGCCGGATAGTAGGGCGAGAGCACCAGACCCGTCGTGTCACGCACCAGCTCGGCCACGCCTTCGCGCGCAGCAAGCTCGTCGCACAGCTCGCGGGCGCGGGCGCACTGCCACACCACGGCATCGCACAGCGGCTCGCCCGTCCTGCGGCTCCAGGCAACGGTAGTCTCGCGCTGGTTGGAGATGCCGATGCCGGCGACGTCGGCCGGATCGACCCCGGTCTCCTCCACCACGGCGCGCGCCACGGCCAGCACGTTGGCGGCGATCTCGGCTGGATCATGGCTCACCCAGCCGGCCTCGTTGACAATCTGGCGATGCGAGCGGTCGGCGCGATGGATCAGATGGCCGCCCTCGTCCACCAGCAGCGCCTTAGTACCCTGTGTGGACTGATCGATTCCGATGATGTATTTGCTCATGTACTCTCCTGTCTCCCCCGTCGATTCAAAACTAAAACCCGACGGACAAGGAGCGAGTGGCCGACCGGCTCATGAGAGCGCAGCCGGCCTGCTCAAAATTCAACCTAAAAGGATTGGTGCAAACCTGTCCCCGATGCACCAATTACTCTGCGGGAAGGAACTCGACGACCGTCTTGGCGATTCCCTCGCCCGTCAGGCCGTAGTGCGCAAAGACCTCGGGGCTCGTACCGGTGATGACCGGCGCATCGGGCAGGCTCAGGCACTTGACCGGACGCGGGCAGTGCTCACCTACGACCTGCGCGACCATGGAACCCAGGCCACCGAAGGGACTGTGCTCCTCGACGGTCACGACGGCGCGCGTGGCACCGGCGGCCTCGATCACGGCCTCGGCGTCGAGCGGCTTGACGCAGTACATATCGAGCACCGTTGCCGAGATGCCCTGCTCGGCCAGCAGATCGGCGGCGTCCACGGCGTGGCGGACCATCTCACCGGTAGCGACGATCGTCACATCGGTGCCGCGGCGCACCCAGGTGGCGCGATCCATCTGGAACGGGCACTCGTCCTCGGTGTACACGTCCTCCACCGGGTTGCGGCCCACGCGGATGTAGGCCGGCTTGTTGTCGGCGACCAGGGCACGCACGAGCTCGGCGGTCTGGAAGCGATCGCTCGGCAGATACACGCGCATGTTGGGAATCGCGCTCATGGCGGCGATATCCTGCGCGGAGTGATGGCTCATGCCTAAGGCGCCGTAGGACACGCCGCCCGAGATGCCGATGAGCTTGACGTTGGTGTTGGAGTACGAAACGTCGACCTTGCACTGCTCATACGAGCGCGTGGTCACAAAGGACGCCGGCGAGGCGGCCCAGGCCTTCTTGCCGCACGAGGCCATGCCGGCGGCGATGCTCACCAGGTCCTGCTCGGCAATGCCGACCTCAACGGACTGCTGGGGATACTGGTCAAAGAACGGCGTGAGCGATGCAGAGCCGCGGGAGTCGGAGCACAGGACGACGATGTCTTTATCGGTTGCGGCGGCCTCGAGCAGCGTGTCGCAGATAGCCTTGCGGTTGGCGATCTTGTTAGCCATTGATGGCCTCCTTATGGGCAGCGAAATCGGCGATGATCTGGGCATATTCCTCATCGTTGGGCAGGTGATGATGCCAGGCGGCCTTGTCCTCCATAACCGGCGAGCCGTAGCCCTTCACTGTGTTGAGGATGATGACCGTGGGCTTACCCTTGGTCTCGGCGGCCAGCGTCAGCGCGGCATCGATGGCCTGGACGTCGTTGCCCGGAATGGACAGCACGTTCCAACCGAAGGCGGCCCAGCGCTCCTCCTGCGAATCCTGCTTCATGACGTCCTCGGTGCTGCCGCTGATCTGCAGGCGGTTGCGGTCCACGAGCGCGCACAGGTTATCGAGCTGGTAATTGCCGCCGCTCATGGCGCCCTCCCAGACCGAGCCCTCGGCAAGCTCGCCGTCGCCCATGATGGTGTAGACGCGGTAGCCGCGGCCATCCATCTTGCCGGCAAGTGCCATGCCCACAGCCACGGGCAGACCGTGACCCAACGAGCCCGAGTTCATCTCGATGCCCTTGAGCTTGTTGTTGGGGTGGCCGATGTAGGGGCTGCCGAACTTGGAGAAGCGGGCCTTGACGTCATCAAGGTCAAGATAGCCCTCGTGGCAGAGCACCGCGTAGTAGGCCTCCATGGCGTGGCCCTTGGAGAGTACGAAGCGATCGCGGTTGGGATCGTCGACGGTCTCGGGAGAAATGTTGAGGTGGTTGGCATAGAGGGTCATCAGCGCATCGATGACCGACATGTCGCCGCCGATGTGCCCGCCAGCGCCAGCCATGATGATATCGACGCAATCGCGGCGAAGGTCCCAACGCAGGGATTCAAGCTCTTCGATAGTTGCCATTTCTACTCTCCTCGCAGGTAAGCTTTGACGTCTTCTTCGATGGGGTCGTACAGGTCGGGGACAATGCCGATGTACTTGCACGCCTCGTAGAGCACCGGCACCACGTTGGCGTGAATGGCGACGCAGTGGTGGATGTAGGGACCCTCGACGATCTTGGCCTCGAGGCGCTTGAGGTTGTCGACCTCGACCCACAGGTAGGTGCCCATGCCGGCCGGGCCGTCGATGCCGCGGGCGTTACCCAGCAGCAGCGAGTACTCGCCGTTGTCGCCGTCAAAGCGGGCAAGGGTGAGGTCGCCGTGCTTGGCCTCGGCCGTCAGCGCGCCGGGGTGATCGAAAGCCAGCGGGTAAGTGAGCTTGGGCTTGACGGCCGCGCAGCTGCAGGGCCAGGGGCCGCAGTGCTGCAGCAGCTCGCCGTTCTCGTTATCGGGATGACGCACGGTCCAGTCGGCGAACATGCCGCGGTGACGGCCCAGGTCGGCGGCCTCGACCATCAGCGCGGTGATAGCGCCATGGATGTCGGTCTCGCAGACGATGGGGATGCCCATCTCGTTGAGGATTGCGTTGGCGGCGCAGGGCATAATGCCCAACTCGTCCTGCAGGGCGTTCCAGCACTGGATGGCGCCGGCGTTGCAGCCGTACTTCTCGACCAAGCGCTTCATGGCAATGGCGAGTCCTGCGACCGCAGGAACCTTGTCCTCGGGGATGCAGATCTCAAAGCTGTCACCAATGTGGGCGAGCATGGCTGCCATGGCCTGCTCGTCAGCCTGGGCGTCGCGCACGGCCTGGACAAGCTCGGTCATGGGGATGGGCGAAAGCTGGATGTTGAACTTCTCGAGCAGCTCGCCCTCGTTGCACATGGTCGACCAGAAATCGAACGGACGGGTGGCCATCTGCAGGATGCGGGTGTGCTTGAAGGTCTTGACCACGTTGCACACGGCCAAAAAGTCCCAGACGCCGCGCTCGAACTCGGGATCGGTCAGACGGCAGTTGGTCATGTAGGTGAAGGGAACCTGGAAGCGGCGCAGGACCTTGCCGGTGGCGAACAGACCGCACTGGCTATCACGCAGACGGGTGCCGTCGGGCTCGGGGCGCTCGTCGCGCGGCCCCCACAGCAGCACGGGCAAACCGAGCTCGCGGGCAAGGCGGGCGCAGACATACTCGGTACCAAAGTTGGCGTGGCAGAGCATGATGCCGTCGACGCCCTCGGCGCGGAACTTCTCGACGATAGGCGCGATATGGCTGTCGTCGAACAGCAGGCCCTCGTCGTTGATGTCGTCGATATCCACAATCTCGACGCCGATCTCGCGCAGGCGATCAGCCGTCAGACCGCGATACTTGATCGCGTCCGGCGCGCTAAAGATACTGCGGCGCGTGGGCACAAAGCCGAGCTTGATCTTGTCCATGTACGTCCTCCCCTAGTCACATGTTCAGTAAACAGACGCATGTTTCGTTTTGTTCTGTTTACTAAATGTTTTACTCTTTTGTTTAAAAGTTTAGCGCGAAAGTCTCGTAAACGGTAGAGAAATCAGCCTAAACGGTATGTAAACAATCTGAACATACAAGGGCAACAAAAAGAGGGCCCCGAAGGACCCTCTTTTGAATAGCGCTATGTTTACTGCCCTAGCGAGCTTTGGCACGCTGCAGGCGATGCCGTCTCCGCCTAGATTTCGCGCACGCTCTGGCGCTCGACAAAATAGGTCGACACAGCCGTTTTGCAGGTGTAGCTCTTGGGATTGCGGATGTTGCCCACCAGGCGGCGCACCGCGATCTCACCCACCTCGTGCTTGGGAACATGCACCGTGGTGAGCGGCGGGTTGGAAAAAGCGCCCAGAGATAGGTCGTCAAAGCCGATGATCGAGACATCCTCGGGCACGCGAATGCCGTGCTCGTTGAACGCGCGCATGGCACCCACGGCGAGCACGTCGTTCTCGGCAAAGAAAGCCGTCGGCAGGTCGTCGCGTGAGACGCTGTCGAGCCATGCACCCATATCGCGATAGGCACCTTCGAGCGTGGTGCCCAGCGTGACGTGCCATGCCGGATTGGCCTCGAGGTCCGCATCCTCAAGCGCTTGGCGATAGCCGCGCTCGCGATCCTTAAAGTTGCGGATACGAAGATCGCCTGCCAGATAGCCGATTTGCCTGTGACCCTTCTCGATAAGGTAGTCCACGGCGCGCAGCACCGAATCGGTATTGGCAATGACTACGGCATCAAAGTACTGGCGGTCGCTCCAGCCGTCGAGCACGATCAGGTGGGCGGCAGCGTTGGCGAACAGGGCGTAATCTTCCTCACCCAGCTCGGTACCCATCAGCACGATGGCGGCAGACGGGTCGGCGATCAGGCCCTCGACCTGCGGACGCACGGCGTCCAGGTCGCTAAAGTCGAGCGAGACAAAGCTCGTGCTCATGCCGTGGCGACGCGCCTGGCGCTCCACGCCCTCAATAACCGCGGGATGGAAGGTGCTCTCGTCCAGGATGGCGCCCGTCTTGCGCGCGAGCACAAACTGGATGCTCTCGAGCTGCGTCGACTGCTGATAGCCGAGCGACTGCGCGCACTCCAGGATGACTTTGGCGGTCTCCTCGCTCACGCTGCGCTTGCGGTTGAGCGCGTTGGACACGGTCGCAGGCGAAAAACCGGTGATGCGGCTGATTTCGCGAACACTTGCTTTGGCCATTGTTCCCCCTAGCAACGGTCGTGGCGGAGCATCGTGGCCTGACCGCCCCGTGACTCGACAACTAAACGACCGCAAATTCAATCTAAACAGAATAGTAAATGTTTAATAGCTAGTTTAGCCTGTTGTCAAGCGAAGCGACGCGACTATTCCCCCAACGGGCGTATTTACTCGGTAGCTAATCTGGATCGGGGCACAGAAACCGTTTAGCCAAGGATGCGAGCCATGCGTGCCTTAAACTCCGCGAGGAAACGTGGGGCGTCCACGGTGAGCGCCACGAGCGCGCTCTTATCCGGATCGGACAGACGGTGCTCATCACAGATAGTGCGGCCGCGGTACTCGCCCAGCAGGTCGACACGAAGATTGCAGCCGAGCGCACCCACGAGCGTGGGATCAATCGCCACGGCAACCGCCAGCGGATCGTGCAGCGCGCAGCCGCCCAGGTAGGGCGCGTTCATTTCGTACGAACCGATATAGTGCTCGACCATGCTCGCAAACGCGCAGCCAGCCATAGTGCCCGAGCCCGTCCAGCCGGCAACGTCGCGACGTGTGAGCACCACGCGGTGCGTCACATCCAAGCCCACCATGGTGAGCTTGCGGCCCGAGCGCAACACGGCGTCGGCAGCCTCGGGGTCGCCCGCCATGTTGGCCTCGGCGCCCGCGCTCACGTTGCCGGGCACGGTAAGGGCGCCGCCCATCACGACCACGCGACCGATAGACATCATCGCCGCCGCATCACGCTCCAGGGCGAGCGACAGATTGGAGAGCGGGCCGGTCGCCACGTAGATCAAATCGGGGCCATAGGTACGCGCGGCATCAATCAGGTAATCGACCGCCGCATTGCCATCGGCCGACGTCGCGCCCACCGGCTCGTACGGCGAAGCGGGCACGCTTGCGCCGCCAATACCGTTCTTGCCGTGGATAAGCGTGGTGGACGCCGGCGGCGTGTAGGGTTCGGTCGCCTTCATGGGACGATCGGCGCCCAGGTACACCGGCACCTCGGGACGACCCAACAGGTCGAGCACCGCCAGGCAGTTGTGCGCCGATTGCTCGACGCGCACGTTGCCAAAGCACGTGGTGATACCCACGAGCTCCACCTCGGGGCTCGCGATGGCATAGGCCAGCGCCATCGCATCGTCCACACCCATATCCAGATCAAGGATCAGCTTCTTGATTGCCATTGTTCTGCTCCGCTTCTCCGTCTTTATCGTTTAACCAAACCAATGTTCAACTTCGGCGCGCGTGGGAATCGATTGCTGAGCGCCCAGGCGCGACACCGTCACTGCCGAGGCGCGAGCACCCGCGGCCATGCACTCAAAGAGCGGCAGGCCCTCTAGGCGAGCCGCCGCCAACACGCCGATAAACGTATCGCCCGCGGCCGTCGTATCGACCACCGCGCTCGAAAGCGCCGGCATACGCAGCAGCTCGCCGTCGTCGCCGAGCGCAACCGACCCGGCGCCGCCCAACGTGATGACCGCAGCTCCGGCACCCTTGGCGAGCAGGGCATTGAGTGCCGCGACGCAGCTCGCATCATCCGCAGGCAAGATGCCCGTCAGTACCTGGCACTCAGTCTCGTTAGGACAGACCAGGTCGACCGCAGGCCAGACCTCCTCAGGCAACTCACAGGCAGGCGCCGGATTAAAGACCGTATAGAACCCGAGCTCGTGAGCGCAAAAAAGCGCCTCGGCAGTCGCCACAAGATCACATTCGCCCTGGGCGATAAAGACGCTTCCGGCAGCCGGGGCAATCTTGCTGGCGTCACCGTCGAGCTCATCGGCCACCAGACGCCTCAGCGCGCGGGCAACGTCCTCGCCCGCAAGCGCATGATTGGCGCCCGGTGACAGCACGATGCGGTTGTCTCCCTCGCAGCGAATGATGGTCGCCGTTCCCGTCTCCACATCATCGCGACGCGCCACAAAGTCACAGTCCACGCCAGCATCTTGGAGCCCCGCCACGAGCGACGTGCCAAATGCGTCGCGACCGACCGCGCCGATCATGTGCGTGCGCGCGCCCATGCGCGCGGCAGCCACGGCCTGGTTGGCGCCTTTGCCGCCGGCGTTGGCGATAAACCCGCTGCCGCCGACGGTCTCGCCCGCACGTGGCATGCGCTCGCACGCCACCGAAAGGTCCATGTTCATGCTGCCGAACACCGCAACGATGCCGCAATCTGCCATGGAAACCTCCTCGTCCGCGGGCTCTGCACCCGCTGTTGGCCGTCAATCGTGCGCTCTCGCACCTCTATAACTTTAGTTCACTTTGATGTGGACGCGCGCTTGAGCTTGCACCGGCAGCAAGCATTCACAGGAGCAGGCGGCTACAATGAAGGCGTGCTGATTATTCTCGTCATTGGATGAAGTTTTATGGAACAATTCCCGCGATCGAGTTCGCGCAGCTCACGCCACGCGAGCGATCAACAAGCGCCGCACGAACGTTCGCGCGCTAACCGCCAAGCCACCGAGCCGAACCGCGGCGCAGGCTCTCGTCGCACGCCTGCCAACAAGGGTACCCACACCAACAGCGCCGCGGAGCAGACGCCTGCTCGCCCCAAGTCCCGCTACATCCCTGCGCTCGACGGCCTGCGCACGCTTGCCGTCGTCGCGGTGGTGCTCTATCACCTCAACCTCACGTGGGCGCAGGGCGGTCTGCTCGGCGTCACGATCTTTTTTGTGCTTTCAGGCTATCTGATCACACGCCTGCTACTCAACGAAGTCGCTAAGACCGGCCGCATCGACCTCAAGAGCTTCTGGATTCGCCGCATCCGTCGCCTGGTCCCCGCCGTGGTAACGGTAGTGTTCGTGACCTGCGCGCTGTGCACCATCTTTAACCACGTGATGCTTACCAAGATGCGCCCCGACATTCTGCCGTCGCTGCTGTTCTTCAACAACTGGTGGCAGATTGCCCAAAACGTCTCGTACTTCAATGCTCTGGGCGATCCCTCGCCGCTTACGCACTTTTGGTCGCTCGCCATCGAGGAACAGTTCTACCTGGTTTGGCCCCCGCTGCTGCTCGCTATGGTATCCATGCACATGAGCAAGCCCAACACGCGCCGCATGGTTCTGGGCCTGGCTGCTGTCTCCGCCATCGCCATGATGGTGCTCTATAACCCCGCCGCCGATCCCAGCCGCGTGTACTACGGCACCGACACCCGCGTGTTCTCGCTGCTGCTGGGTGCCTGGATGGCCTTTATCCCCGATCGCGACCTGGCGCCGGTGCGTCTCGTTCATCGTTTGGGGCTCAATCGCCTGGCTGGCGCCGCCAAGCACGGCAAGAACGCCGAGGGCAAGCCTGGCGAGAAGGCCGACGAATCAGCCGAGACCGCCCCGGCACAGCCGAGCGCCCTCGTGCGCTTTTGGTCCTCGCCCGCATCCATCGATGTATTGGGCGTCGTGGGTCTGGTTGGCCTTGCCGCCATGGTCGCGCTCACCAACGGCTACACCGCGTTCCAGTATCGCGGCGGCACGCTGTTATGCTCCATCCTCACGCTCATGGTCATCGCGGCCTGCGTGCAGCCCCAGGGAATGGTTGCCCGCGCGCTGTCCGCCGAGCCGCTCGTGTGGGTTGGCAAGCGCTCATACAGCATCTACCTGTGGCACTATCCGCTGCTGTTGCTTATGAACCCGGTCGCCAACATCAACGATACACCGTGGTGGCAGTACATTTTGCAGGTGCTGTTGGTGGTCACCGTGGCCGAATGCTCATATCGCTTTATCGAGACGCCGTTTAGAAAGGGCGCCTTTGGGCGCACCGTATCCGAGTTCCGCGACGGCACCACCACGCCCGCCAACTGGGTACGCGCGCACGTCCCTGCCTGCGCAGCCTGCGCTGTCGTGTTGGTCGTTGCACTGGGCGGCCTGATCTTTGTGCCCGAGACGTCTGCGCTGAGCGGCGAGGGCGCCGAAGTTCTGAACAAGGAAGCCAAGAACACCGCGCCCACCGACCAGCAGGCGGCCGACGACACCGACAAGGACAACGACGGCTTCCCCGATGGCTCCTACGATCTGCTTATGATCGGCGACTCCGTGTCGCTGCGTGCCGTGGACACCTTTGACGGCGTGTTCCCGCACAGCCATATCGATGCCGAAAAGGGCCGCCAGTTTGATGCGGGCCGCGCGACATTTGAGGGCTATATCCAGCAGAACCTTGCCGGCAAGATCGTGGTCTTTGCCCTGGGCACCAACGGCTTGGTAACCGACGACCAGATCGACGCCATCATGGCCGATGCAGGAGATAAGCGTATTGTGGTGTTTGTGAACACGCGCAGCCCGCAGCCGTGGGTTGGCTCTACCAACCAGGCCATCGCCAACGCCGCTACGCGCTACAAGAACGTGCGCGTTATCGACTGGTACGGATACAGTGCCAATCGCAACGACCTGTTCGATGGCGATGGCACGCACCTGTCGACCACTGGCGTGACTGAGTACCTCAACTTGATCCACGATGCAGTCAAGAAGGACCTGCCCGTACACCCCGAGGATCACGTCAACGATCCGCAGCCGGCAGCCGTCAAATCTGCCACCGACGCACTCGTCAATGCGCTCGCTCTCAAGCCGCACAAGCTGGGCACCGACAAGTAACCCGCAGCAAACAACCCAAAATCACTCTTTTAGAGTCGGCCCCAAGAGGTCGCGGGCAAAATACAGGCCGCAACCCATGGCAGCGGCCTGTTTGGAGTCCAAAAGAGACGCTAAGCGCTGTAGCCCATCGCCTGCAGGACAAACATGACGACCGTCAGCACCGTAATCACGGCGATAGTCGCCCACGTGAGCACGTTCCACACGCGACCGTTGCGGTTGGCACCCATAATGTGACGGTCGGCGGCGATAACCACCTGGAACACCAGAACCACGGGCAGTAGCACGCCATTGATGACCTGCGAGGTCATCATAATCTGGAACAGATCGACGCCGGGCATAAGCACCAGCACGGCAGAGATACCGATGATGGCCGTAATGATGCCGCGATAGACCGGGGCCTCGTCCCAGCTGCGGTCGGCACCGCGCTCCCAGCCAAATGCCTCGCAGATAGCGCTCGACGTAACGCCCGGCAGCACGCAGGCAGCCAAGAAACTCGCCGCGACCAGACCCGAGGCAAACAGTACCGTGGACCACTGACCAGCAATAGGCTCCAGCGCGCGGGCGGCATCGGCAGCGTCGCTAATCTGAATGCCCGCAGGGAACAACACCGTACCGGTCGTGATGATAATAAAGCCGGCAATGACATCGGCGGCGATCGAGCCGCTCACGGTATCGATGCGCTGCAGCACGATATCGTCCTCGCCCGCGTTCTTATCGACCACGTTGTTCTGCGCCAAGAAAATCATCCACGGTGCGATGGTGGTACCGATCGTTGCGACCACGAGCGACACGTAGCTGGGGTCATTTTGAATGTTGGGCACGACCAGGTCGACCGCGACCTCACCCCAGTTGGGGCCAGCCATAAACGCGGCGACGATATAGGTCACGAACACGCAGCTCACCAGCAGCAGAATCTTCTCGATGCGCTGGAAACTACCCGACATGGTAAGCATCCACACCAGCAGCGCCACCAACGGCACCGAGATGCTCGCCGGCACGCCAAAGAGAGCAAGGCCGCTGGCGATGCCCGCAAACTCCGAAATGGTCACAGCCGTGTTGGCGATCAACAGCGCCGCCATGGCCAACACGCTCTTGCGCACGCCAAAGCGCTCGCGAATGAGCGATGCCAGGCCCTTGCCCGTGACGCAGCCGCAGCGCGCCGCGGTCTCCTGCGTCACGATGAGCAGCACAGTCATGACGGGAAGCATCCAGAGCATCTTGTAGCCATAGCTGGCGCCCGCGCTGGAATACGTTGCAATGCCGCCGGCGTCATTGCCCGAAAGCGCCGCCAGCAGACCGGGGCCCATAGCGCCAAAGATGGCCGCGATGGTCAGCTTTTGCTTGGTGCCCGACTTTTGCTTGGTATTTTGCACGCGACCACCTAACCCATGACTGACATGGCGAGCAGCACCGCGGCGATGCAATACGCCACACACGAGATCATGACGGCAATGACGTTCATGGCGGTGCCCGACGTGTTGAGGTCATGCTCGTCACGCCAGAACAGCACCATCAGGTAGATCACGGCACTCATGTTGCCAACCAGGCAAATGATGGCAGCGATATTAAAACACCCGGTAAAGAGTTGCTCCTCAAACATGGACGCATCGGGGAACGCGGCGGTACGCACCAATTGCGCGCACAGATAGGTCACGAGCGACAGGATCAGGCCCATACCGGTGCTCTGGAAGAAGAATCCCAGGTAGGGCTTAGGCTCGTCGTCGTGGACGTCGTATTCCAGGAAGTAGTTCTTGACGAACGACACCATGCGCGAGGCCGCCAGCAGCACGAGCGGCATGGCGCACATGGGAAACACCACCAGATGCGCGGAGCCGAGCGCCGTTCCCAGCACGGTCGCCATGATGCACGACGCGATGCCCCATACAACAACCCAGTATTGGCGATGCACGAACCAGCTGAGCACATTCGTCGAGTCGTCGGACGCGCTATCGCCCGAGCCGACACCGGCGATCTGCAGGTCCTCCTGATGCTCCTCGGCGATAACGTCCATGGCGTCGTCGAAGGTCACGATACCCAAGATGTGGCGGTTCTCGTCACAGACGGGGATAGCGACCAGGTCATACTTGGTCATCTCGTCCGTTACGTCTTCCTGGTCCTCGTCGGGCGACACATAGACCAGGTCGCGATAGGCCAGCTGACCCAACGTGGCGTCGCGGTCGGCTACGATCAGCGTGCGCAGCGAAAGCACGCCGGTCAGCATGCCGCTCGGATCCTCGGTATAGACGTAGTAGACGCTCTCGAAGTCCTCGTCGAGCTCGCGAATCGCCTCGATGGCGTCACCGACCGTTGCCGTGGCGGGCAGGGAAACAAACTCCGAGGTCATGATGCGGCCGGCGGTGTTGTCCTCATACCCCAGCAGGTTACGAATCGCCTTCTCCTCCTTGACGCCCATCAGGCGCAGGAGCTTCTCGGCCTTCTCGTAATCGAGCTCGTCGATCAGGTCGGCTGCATCGTCCGGGTCCATCATGGCCAGCATCGACGATGCGTCCGTATCGGACAGGCCCTCGAGCATCTCGGTCATAAGCTCGTCGTCATCGAACTCCGAGATGGCCTCGGCGGCCTGGGCAGTATCGAGCTGCGCAAACACCTGCGCACGTAGGCGCGGGTCGAGCTGCTCGATAATGTCGGCGATGTCGGCAGGGTGCAGCTCGCCAAGCGTCTTGTGCGACACCGAAAGCTGGATGTTCTTAGTCGAACGGTCGAGCAGGTCCATGTAGGACCAGGCGATGATGTCCTCGCCGAGCGGCTTGCCCAGGTGCTTCATAAAGCCCTCGGCAACATGCTCGAGCGCGGGGCTGATTGCACGCAGCAGACCGCGGGCGCCGACCTCAGCACCCAGCAGGCGCAACTGATTTTCGCCCGACATGGAGAACTTGATGTCGTTGACGCGCACGACTTTCATGCCCTGCGTGTCGACAATCTGTTTGTTGAGCACGTCGCGAGCCAGCAACAGCTCGGTCGGCTGCAAGTACGAAAAACGGATTTCGGTGGCCGGCGACTTAAGATGAACGCCCGTCTCGTCGATACGGTCGACCCATTTGCGCCAGCTGATCATAAACGGCGTCTTGCCGGGACCACGGAACGCGAGCGACGTCACGTGCGGAAAAACTTCGCCGGTTGCAATGCCAAAATCGTTCACAACGCCGAGCTTTTCGCCATCGACGTCCAAGACCGGCAATTTGAGCATCTCACTCAGATAATTCAATGGTGCTCCCCATCATTATTCCTGCGGACCGCGTGACCATGCCGGCACGCAATCCGTGGACTTTTAGACATGTATACGCATGCGCGGGCGGCACGCCGCTCGGCGCTCACACCCCGTGCACGCGCAGAAAGCACCTGCATGGGGTCATCGACTGTATGGTCGAGGTTTGGATTTCACCTGTAACCTTTCTCTTGACCCTCATTAACCGCAGTAACTATAGCATCAGCATCGCGCTGCGGCACCGAATTTATGCGCTGCACATTGCAGGCATACCAAACACTGACGTATCCGTGACATAGTCATTGGGGACGCTCTTACATGGCTACTCTGCGGTGTCGTCGTCCTCGGGGAGTTGGGGGAACACGGCGTTTTTGGGCATGGAAACCTTGGCGAGCGAGGTGAGTTTTTTGCTCAATGCCGTGTCCGTCTTGACCAGGTCGCTGAGCGTCACGATCTTGTAGCCGTCGGCGACAAGGCCATCGATAATCTGCGGCAGCGCCTCGAGCGTCTGCTCGGCGCACTCATCGCTATCGGTGAGCAGCACAATATTGCCCGGCGTCACCGAGTCGAGCACGGTCGATACTTGCTCGTCAGCGCCGTTGAGCAGCCAGTCGCCCGAATCGATATTCCACGAAACCACGGCGGACACCAGGTCCATCGAATCGATCCAGTTTTGCTCGTCAAACGCGGCGTAGGGGGCACGCAGCAACATCGTCTCGACGCCGGTCGCCGACTTAATCGCCTCGGTGCCCTTCGTGATCTGCTTGCGCACCGTCTCGCGATCCTCGCCCTTGAGCGAATCATCGCTGTAGCTGTTGGAGCCGATCTCGCATCCGGCATCGACAATCGCTTTGGCAGTAGCGGGCGAGGCTTCCGCGGCATCGCCCGAAAGGAAGAACGTCGCCGTGACGCCCTTTTCCTTGAGCACCTGCAAGATCTGCTTGGTCGCGCCGCTCGGACCCTCGTCAAATGTCAGGGCCACGTACTTTTCGTTGCCCTTGGGCGCTACGCTTGCGCACTCGACTACGCAGTCGGTGGCGGGCACGACCTCGCCGCGGTCCTGCGTCTTGCCCGACTGCTCGCCGACCCATACCTCGGAGCGGCCCTGAACACCCCAGGCTTTGACATACTCAATGGCACCCGTGCCCTCGACCTTAAGCTTTGGCTCGATAGTCGTGGCCTGGACCTCGTGCTTTTCGTACGCGTTGCGGCCGTCCTTGACCGTCACCTTCTCGCCGCCCTCAAGTTCGCGACTATCCCATTTGCCTTGCTTCACGCGCTTGCCGTCGACCTTCACCGACAGCTTTTCGCCGCCATGGCGCTTAAGCACGCTGTCGTCGACGGCCAGCAGATCACCGGCGTCGTACGTTTCGGTCAGGCTTTGATCGTCGATAAGATTCTGCAATGTAGAGCCCACGCGCACCGCGGTCTTTTGCCCGTTGAGTTCCACGTCCACGCTGCGGTTGACGTAGCCCACGACGGCAGCGATAAACAGCACGAGCGCGCAACCCACGGCGATAAGCGCATAGGGCAGACGGGACGGTCGGCGCGGCGAGCGCCCGTTGCCGATGCGCGCGCTGCGGTCGCTAAACCCGCGGCTATGGTTGAGGTACATCGCGCCGGGCTTACGGCGACGTCGACGCTGACCGCTGGGCAGCTGCCCCAGGTCGCGGCGCGTCGTCGGACGCGCACCCGAGCGCCCGTTTAAGTTAGATTCGTTTTGGCGCATGTGCCCTCCCCCATAAACACAGCGAGCCGGAGCAACATGTCTCCGGCTCGCCTCCCATCATTTGGTACGTCGCTATTTGCTAGCTTTTGACGAGCCCCCGCTCGCCTTTTGATATTCGTCCTTAAAGGCCTTGAACATACCGCGCGTCTTGCCGAGCTGCTTGCCCAGTGCGCGGCTGCCTTTGTCCACGGCGACCGATCCCTTGTCATCGAGCACCTTGGCGCCCTTCTTGACCTTATCGCCCACCACGACACTGGCCTCGGCAGCCTTGGCGGCCGCGCCGCCCGAATACCCGAGCGTCTTGACCTCGTCCGAGACAATCATCGCGCCGTTCTCGTAGCCTCGCAGCATCGTCGGCGGCACCTGCGTGTCGCCCACCAGCACACTCGAAGCGGCACCGGCGGTCACGTAGAACATCTGCACAATACCCGAGCGCGGCTTGAACTCAACGTCCGAGCAGTAGCCCACGACATCGCCCGATTCCGTGCGCACGTCCATGCCAACCCAGATGATGCAATCGTCCAGGTTGATATCGAGGCGCTTGGCCGCGGCGGCATCGTAGGTGCCCTTGACGTCGTCGACCGCGACGGCACCCTCATAGACGCCGATGGCATCGAGCGCCACAAAGCGGTCGGGACGCTCGATCATACCCGCGATATCGGACTGGCGGACCATAAAGCCCACCACGCGCGTGCCGCCCGGGGTAAAGACGGGAAAGTGAATCTTGCCGAGCTTTTTAGGGCTGCGCGGCGTGCCGTCCTTTTTGGTGCGCTTGTCTTCGGCAGGCTTACGATAAACCTTGACGCCGACAAAATCCCCTGCGCGCATTATGCCTCGGTCGAGGGCTCCGTGGCCTCGGTGTCGGCCTCGGCGACGTTCTCGACCACGACGTCGGCAGCGGGCGTCACGTTGCCGCCCGAGATAGCGTCGTTGAGCTGCTCGCGAAGCTGGTCCATGCGCTCGCGGGCCAGGTCGACCTTGGCGCGCAGGTCATCGGTCTTGGCGTCAACCATCGGACCAAAGTCGTTGACCGCGGCACGAGCCTCCTCGGCACCGTGCTCGTAGGTGTCACGCATGTTGTCCCAGGCATCGTTGGCGATATCGGCGGCCATGGCGCGGGTCTCGGCACCCGAGCGCGGGGCCAGAGCAACGCCGATGATAGCGCCGGCGGCAGCACCAAAGAGCGCACCGGAGACAAAGCTGAAAGTCTTTCCCATGATCATTCCTCTCCTGCGGGCACCTCGATGCCCACCGTTTGAATGCTGTCCATTATACCCGCAGCGCAGCACTTGCCGTCGCGCTCATCTGCGTACGGTAAAAGCGCAGGTACATAATGGTGATAAGCGAGTAAGCCTACTCCTGAGGCGCAGCCGGCATGGCGACCGTGGCGGCCGGATCCTCGCCGGCGCCATCAACGAGCGGCAGGTTGCCCTCGTGCGCCGAGCCGAACGGAGCCGTTGCCGCACCGCCAAAGACGGCCGCGGGGGCCTCGTGGTTCTCGGCGACCGCACCCTCGGTATCGATTGGCATCTGCGGCTCGTCGTCAAAGCTCGGGACGCCTTGGGGCTCCGCAGACTCGGGCTCAGCAGGCGCGTCGGCAACGGGCTCGGCGTCGGCGTCGGCGTCGGCAGGAGCGTCGCCCTCGGGCGCATCCTCGGCCACGTCCTCGCCGTTCGCAGCGGCAACGGCCTCGTGCGGGTCCTTGCCCTCGGCCTCGGCACGCATGCCCAGCACCAGGTTGCGCAGGCCCGCGACCGTGCCGTCCACATCGGGGGCGGGCTGGTCGGCGTGCAGATAGGCCCAATCCATCATAAAGGTGGCCGAAGACAGCGCGCCGATGGCCAGCGCATCATCGGGGCACGAAAGCTCAATCTCAAAGACACGCTCGTCATGCTCGCTCACGCGCGTGCGACCGCACGAGATGCTGCCGGCAAGACCGGTCTCGTTCATGAGCTCGACCGTCACGTGCTCCAGCAGATGGCAAAGCTCGGTCTGGCCCATGCAATCCTGGAATTCGCGGCCGGAGTCGCCCAGGCACAGGTGCTTGGCAATCGCGGGCACCAGGTAGTACACGCGCGCCGTGGCCTCGATATCCTCCGAGGTCATGAGCGGCATGCCGGGGTTCACCAGCACGTGCGCGCAAATCTTGTCCTCGCTGACGGTGACCTTAAGGATGTTGAACAGGCCTGCCATAACTCTCCCCTACTCGTCCTTGCCCTACTCGTCGCCGTCGTGCGGATCCGCAGAGCCCGCACCCGACGCCGCCGGCTTCTCTGCCGGGGGCTCGGAATCCTTCTTATCGGTTTCGGCCGGAGCGATCACGCGAATAAGCGAGATACGCTGGCCACGCATCGACTGTACCTTGAACTTGTACCCCGCGACCTCAAACACCTCTCCGATGTCGGGCACCGAGTCGCAAAGCTCCAAAATCCAGCCGGCGATGGTCTCATAATCATCGCTTTCCTCGAGCGGCCAACCAAGCTCAATCGCGTCATCGCACGAAAAACGCCCATCGACGAGCCACTCACGGCGCGAGAGGCGCGTGAGGTACTTGTTGTCGGGATCGAACTCGTCCTCGATCTCGCCGACGATCTCCTCGACGATGTCCTCGATGGTGATGATGCCGGCCGTGCCGCCGTACTCGTCCACGACGACCACAATCTGGTCGTGCGAAGTCTGCATCTCGGACAGCAGCGGCAGGATGTCCTTGGTGTCGGGCACAAAGGTGGCATCGCGCAAAAAGCCAGCGATGGGCTGGTCGCCCTTGCCGTCGAGCGCGGGCTGGATCAGGTCCTTGATGTGCGCAATGCCCGCGACGTTGTCGGGATCCTCGTGATAGACGGGGATGCGGCTAAAGCCGGTCTGGCGCATGGTGGACAGCACGTCGGCGACCGTCTCGTCGTCCTCGCACATGGTGGTGTCCACGCGCGGCACCATGACCTCGCGGGCAACGGTGTCGCCCAGATCGAAGATCTCGTGGATCATGCGCTTTTCCTCGTCGAGCAGGTCGTCCTGCTCCGAGACCATGTACTTGATCTCTTCTTCCGAGACGTTCTGACGGTCGTCGGCGCTCTTGATGCGCAGGATGCGGGCCAGGCCGTCGGAGCAAGCGCCAGTCAGCCACACGAGCGGACGGGCGATCTTTTGGAAAAACGACAACGGTCCCACGACCTGCTTGGACACGCCCTCGGCATTGGCCAGGCCGATGCGCTTGGGGACGAGCTCGCCGATCACGATGGACACAAAGGCGACGGCGACGGTGATGATGACCGGCGCCAGGCCGCGTGCGATGGCGGAAAGCGGCGCGATGCCAAAGCTCATGAGCCACGTGGCGAGCGGGTCGGACAGGCTCGTCGAGGCGACGGCGGACGAGGCGAAGCCCACGAGCGTGATGGCGACCTGGATGGTAGCCAACAGCTGATCGGAGTCGGCGGCGAGCTGGACGGCGCGCTCGGCGCGCTTATCGCCCTCCTCGGCATCGTGCTCCAGCACGGCGCGCTTAGCCGTGGTGAGAGCCATCTCGGACATGGAGAAGTAGCCGTTGATAAGCGTTAAAACGAGCGTGGTAATAAGGGAGATGGTTATGTCCATCGGGAGTTTCTCGAACCTCCAAGATTCGGGACGTTGGGTAGTAAGCGTAGGTGACGGATAGGGCAATTGCGCCGGTCGCCCGTGCGAGCGGGGCCGTGGGCGCGGTCGCTAGATTACGAAGAGGATCACCGCCATGAACTGGAAGATGCTGCCGGCGAGCACCCACAAGTGGAAAACACTGTGCAGATAGCGCACGTTTTTGGCGATATAGAACGGCACGCCCGCGGTGTAGCACACGCCGCCGACGGCGAGTAGGGCAAGTGCCACGGGGTTGAGCAGCGCCACAAGTTCGGGCAGCTTAAAGACAACGAGCCAGCCCATCAGCAGGTAGACCAGGCCGCTTACCCAGTGCGGTTGACGCTCGCGCATAAAGCACTCGAGGGCGATGCCGATAATGGCGATGGCCCATACGGCAAAGAACAGCACAGCGCCGCCGTCGTTTGCGAGCGTGATGAGGCAAAACGGCGTATAGCTGCCGGCTATGAGCAGGTAGATGCAGCTGTGGTCGATGATGCGGAACACGCGCTTGGCGCGCGCGGGTTGAATCGCATGGTAGAGCGTGGAGGCTAGGTACTCGAGGATGATGCTGACGCCATAGACAATTGCCGCGGCCATGTGGGCCGGGCCACCGCCGCGCAGTGCAGCGAATACGATCAGGAGCACCAGACCCGCGATACCCAGCAAGCAGCCGACACCATGGGTGACGGAGTTCATGATCTCCTCGCCCACCGTGTAGTGCGGAACGGCCGCGATCTTGGGTCGCGGCTTGGAACTGTCGCTCGAATCGGACATGCCGGTTACATCCTCCAATGTAAAGAGTTCTCAACACTATATCAAAGCGTCTGGGTACGTGCGAAATTTGCACCATACGTGACCCTTTGTTTACCCATTCTTTGCTTGTTGACGCATCAACGGCGAACATCCATAATGCGCTTGTTTTAAATGTTGATGTATTAACATCTTATAGGAGAATACCGCATGGCTCAAAACGCACATTCCCATCGAAAGCTCAAGATAGCCGGCATCGTTGCACTGGTGGCTGTCGTTGCGCTGCTCGGATTTGCCGGCAACTTTCTGTTTGACTTTGCCCTGAACCCTCGCGCCCCCTACACCATGAAGATGATGCAGGACGGCAAGGACGGCAAGGAAAGTGAGCAGCCGGATGCCGAGGGAACCGAGGCACGGGCATGGTTTAAAGAGAACCGCGAGAGCAGTAGCCTCACCGCAGATGACGGAACCGAACTTGCCGCTTGGTATTTTGCCGCCCCAGAGAGCACGCACAATTACGCTATCTGCCTACACGGATACACCGATGAGCCCATCGGTATGGCCCGATACGCCAAACGATTCCATGACCGCGGCATGAACGTGCTCGCGCCTGCCGCCCGTGCCCACGAGCGCTCCGGCGGCGACTATATCGGCATGGGCTGGCCCGAGCGGCTCGATGTCGTTGCATGGATTGGGCGGATCGTTCAGGCTGACCCCGAGGCGCGCATCCTGGTCTTTGGCGAGTCGATGGGTGCGGCAACCGCCATGGACGTCGCGGGGGAATCTTTGCCGTCCAACGTGAAATGCATTATCGAGGACTGTGGTTATACGAGTGTTTGGGACGAGTTTTCTCTGCAGCTCAAGGACGTGTTCGGCCTGCCCAGCTTTCCCTTGCTCGATGTAGCAAACTTGGTGTGCAACGTGCGCGCGGGCTACGACTTTCATAAGGCGAGCAGTGTGGAGCAACTCAAACACGCGACGGTTCCCATGCTATTTATCCACGGCGACCAAGACACCTTTGTACCGTACAGCATGCTCGACCAAAACTACGAGGCGTGCGCCAGCAAGGTCAAGCAAAAGCTCACTATCCACGGCGCCACCCATGCCAAGAGCGCGCAAGTCGACCCCGAACTCTACTGGAACACGGTCGACAGCTTCCTCGACGAGAATTTTTAGGCAAATAGTACGGTTTACTTGTCTATCTGACCCCCTGTTTTCGGAAGTGCGGGGAAATCGCACGAAGCCCGACCAGACCACAGTTTTACCAACAATTTATCAGGGGTTTTGTTGTCAAAAAACGGTTTGTGGTCGGCGGTATTCGATTTTTCACCGCACTTCCGAAAAGCCGCCCGTGGGCACTGTGCTCGCGGGCGGCTTTTACTAACGTTGCACTACAAAAGCGCTTGATATGTCCAATAGTTAGGTGCTACTTGACCTCGATGAGCTCGTACTTGCTCGTGCCCAGGCCGATCTTCTCGGCATGCGCGATGCACGCGCGCCAGTCGGTGTCGGGATGCGTGATGCAGAAGGGATCCTTGGCCTGCTCGCCCTCCAGATGCTCGTGATTATGCTCCATCTTGGCCGCGCTGTCGGTAAGCTCGGTGTTAGGCAGCGGCTCGGATGCCAGGACGGCGTCGGCGCAGGCCTGGTCGATGGCGACCGGGTCGAAGCTCGCGAACATGCCGATGTCGTTGACGATGGGCGTGTCATTCTCGGGATGGCAGTCGCAGTTGGGGCTGATGTCCATGGCGAGCGAGATGTGGAAGCTCGGGCGGCCGTCGACGATGGCCTTGGTGTACTCGGCGATCTTGTAGTTGAGCACGTCGGCCGCGGCATCATAGTCGGGCTTGATGCAGTCCTGGTTGCACGCCGCAATGCAGCGTCCGCAGCCCACGCAGCGATCGTGGTCGATGGCAGCCACGCGAACCGTGCGGGTGCTGCCGTTGGCAAGCTCGCGCTCGCGCGTGTCGTCAAACGTGATGGCGTTGTGCGCACAGATCTTTTCGCAGGCACGGCAACCTACGCAGTTGGTGGTATCGACGCTCGGCTTGCCGGCGGCATGTTGTTCCATCTTGCCAGCACGACTGCCGCCGCCCATGCCCAGGTTCTTCATGGCGCCGCCAAAGCCGGCCTGCTCATGGCCCTTAAAGTGGGTGAGGCTAATCACGATGTCGGCGTCCATGAGCGCCTGACCGATCTTTGCCTCGCGCACGTACTCACCGCCCTCGACCGGGACGAGCGCCTCGTCGGTACCCTTGAGGCCGTCGGCGATGATGATCTGGCAGCCCGTGGCATACGGGGTAAAGCCGTTCTGGTAGGCGGTATCGATGTGCTCGAGCGCGTTTTTGCGGCTGCCCACATAGAGCGTGTTGCAGTCGGTGAGGAAGGGCTTGCCGCCCAGCTCCTTCACGACGTCTGCGACGGCGCGGGCGTAGTTGGGGCGCAAAAAGCTCAGGTTGCCCAGCTCGCCAAAGTGAATCTTGATGGCGACAAACTTGTTCTCGAAGTCGATCTGCTCAATGCCGGCGCGGCGAATGAGGCGCTTGAGTTTGTCGAGTTGGCTCTCGCGAGCATGCGTGCGCAGGTTGGTGAAGTACACCTTAGCGGGTGCTGCGGGTGCAGTTGCGGTCATAGATCTATCCCCTCGGTCTATATGGCGTTACAGACATAGAGGATGGTACCCGTTGAAGTGGGGTTGAAGTCAAGCGCAACGCCGAGTCGCTAGGCACTCATTGGGGACAGACTTAACATGAGTGCTTGCCGCCCGGCCAGCGAGCCGGCGATCCGGCAAAGACTGTCCCCGATGACCAGTCATTTAAGAACGTCCCCGATGACTACTCTTGCACCTTGAGGGCCTCGGCTAGGCTGACGCGCTTGATAGAGCGCGTGTGCAGCAGCGCCACGACCAGGTAGGTCGCAAAGCCAATGCCGACGCATGCAGCCATGGACCAAGCGGGCACGTAAATCTCGATATTGCCGTTATAGGCGAGCAGCATAGAGCGGAAGATGGCCGTGAGCGAGCCGATGATCACCGGCAGGCTCAGCACGAGCGATGCCACCACGCACAGCGTGATCGAGCGGATGTACAGATGCGAAATCTCGCCATCGCGATAGCCAAAGACCTTCATGTAGCTGATCGACCGGGCGCTATGGTCGATAACAGCCTTGGTCAGCAGATACATAAACAGCAGGAAGATAAACACCGCGAGCCCGACCATCATGCCGATCATTTTGCTCATCATGCCGATGAACTGGTCGCCCACGGCGCGCATGTCGTCGGGCGTGGTGTCACCGGCAAAGTAACGAGCATCGAGGTCGAGCTTCTCGTCGCTCACATAGCCGTTAAAGTAGGCGGCGTCGTTGCCGAACAGCTCGTTAAAGTCATCGATGCTCATATAGATATTCATGTCCGACTTTGAACCCCAGATGCAGTCCTTACCCGCGTACTCAAGGGAATAATGCTCGCCCTCGTACTTGTCGCTGAGCGTGACCTTCTGACCCTCGCTCCAGCCAAACTTATCGAGCAGACCGCCGCCAAAGACGACGCGCCCATCGCCGACGTCGAGGTCTTTCCAATAACGCGAATCGGATGAAATACCGTAGACAGAAATCGTCTCCTCGCCATTACCATCACCACGGTCGTATTGCAGCTGGTAAACGGCGTATTTCTCGGCCTGCGCGATTGCGCCCGCGCCGTTGTCGGTCGTATTGACCGGGTGGATATCGTCGTTGTCAGTGTCGATCTTAGAGGCCTTGTCGATCAGGTCGATAGCCTCATCGCGGTCGCAGCCGAGGGCATCGGCAAGATCGTCAAGGCGCGCGTAGAGCGCATCCTTCTTGTCCTGGACCTTGGCAAGCGCATCCTGCGCCGCAGTCTGGCTCTCGGCAGACGGAGATGCAGTCGCGGCATCGGTCGCCGCCTGCGCTGCATCGGCCGCGTCGTCAAGCTCGTCATCGGCATCCTGAGCGGCGGAAAGCAGCGCGCCGTCAACCGACTGCAAGCGCTCGAGCGCCGACCACTGCTCGCGCTCCTCGGCAGTGCCCTCGAGCTCTAGCGGAGCCTTGAGTGTGTACTGGTGCTCGGCGACCAGGCTCGTCTCGAGGTTGTCGGCGTAGTGCGTCATCGTAGGCAGAATCGCCAGGCCAAAGAGCAGCAGCAGCGAGGCGAATGCAATGCCCACGAAGAGCGTGGCGAAGTTGCCCAGGTTGCGCAGGAAGACGCGCAGGCGGAAGCGCGAGACAAAGCCCATGCGCTCCGGCAGCTGCAGGCCGCGCTTGGTGCCCGATTTGCCGCTCGCCTCGTGACGGAGAAACTGCAACGGCGTCTTGCCCATCTTGTGAAGCAGGCCCACCAGCGTGATGAGGATGAGCGCGGCGGCGGGAACCACGGCGCACTTCACAAAGATTTCCCAGCTCCAGTACACCTGGAAGGGCGGCAGGCTGTACGAACCGTAATAGAGGCTTCGCATGGGCTCGGTAAAGAACACAACGCCAAGCGCAGTGCCCAAAAGTGCCGCGAGCACACCCACGATGGCGGGAAGCGCCAGGTAGTGCAGCACGATCTCGCGACGGCGATAGCCGCTGGCGAGCAGCGTGCCGATGATGGCGCTCTCTTCCTCGATGGTGGCGTCAGTGAGCACCACAAAGACAAATGCCATGATCACGATGATGATGTCGAGCAGCGTCATCCACATCATGGAGTCGCCGTCTACGTCGTCGCGCGCGTAGCCAATACCCTGGTTGGAATCGGCGTCGATCAGATCGTCCACGCGCGCATCGGCATCGGTCAGCGCCTCGACCATATCCTGCTCCGCATCGATGCGATCCGCGGTGGGGAGGTCGCGATCGGTAAAGGCAAAGGAGTAGGTGTAGGCAGGTGCACCACCGGCATCCTCGAGCGCGGCAAAGCCGGCGTCGGTGACCTCGGCCACACCATAGGTGATGGTGTTCACCGTAAAGTCCGAATTGTTGAGGAACAGCGCCTGGCTATCGGGCTGGGTCATGATGCCGCAGATGGTGTAGGTGCGGCCCTCAAGCTCAACCTTATCGCCCACGACAAGGTCGTTGTTGGTGGCAAAAACGCGGTCGATAGCCACCTCATCGTCCGTCTTGGGCTGCCTGCCCTCACAGTAGGACGCGATATCGACCTTGGTGCGGTGCGCATAGGTGCGCAGCGTGCGCTTGGTGCCATCGTCGCCGGCGGTCTTTTTGATGATGGCGTCGATGGAGAAATTCTTGTAGAGCGTGACGCCACCGACGTCGCCGGCTGCATCCTCGGCGGCCTTGAGCTGCTCGTCGTTGGCCTCGAAGGAGGTAGTCACGCGGCCGTCCTCAATCGTGTAGTCGTCGCGCATGTCGTCAATGAGGCAGCCGATGGAATGCGCCGCGAGCAAAAAACCCGACGTGAGGGCGATGCTTCCGCACATAAGCAAAAAGATGCCCAGGTACTTACCGACATTGCGGCGCAGCTCGCGCGGGAATCGCTTTGCGAGAGGTGTCATGGCGTCGCCTACCAATCGAGCTCGGCGGCCGCAACGGGCGACTCGTTGAGCTCATCCTCGACGATGCGGCCGTCGCGCAGGCGCAGCACGCGGTTGGCCATGCGGGCGATGGCGGCGTTGTGGGTGACGATGATGATGGTGCAGCCGTAGGTGCGGTTAACATCCTCCATGAGCTGCAAGATTTCCTTGGACGTCTTGTAGTCAAGCGCGCCCGTGGGCTCGTCGCACAGCAACAGGCCCGGATTTTTGACGAGCGCACGACCGATGGCGCAGCGCTGCTGCTGGCCGCCCGAGACCTGGCGCGGGAACTTGTTGCGGTGTTCGTAGAGGCCCAGCGAACGCAGCAGGTCGTCGACATTGAGCGGGTTTTTGGACAGGTGCGCCGTGACCTCGATGTTTTCCTTGATGGTAAGGTCGGGCACCAGGTTGTAGAACTGGAAGACAAAGCCCAGCTCGCGGCGGCGGTACTCGCCCAGATCGGCAGGCTTGAGCACCGTGAGGTCGCAGCCGTCCACCATGATGGAGCCGCCGTCGGCATCCTCCAGGCCGCCGATCAGGTTGAGAAAGGTCGACTTGCCCGAGCCCGAGGGTCCCAGCATGACGCAGATCTCACCGCGGTTGATAGACGTGTTGATGCCGTCGAGCACCGTCAGGCGTGCATCTCCATCGCCGTAGTGCTTTTTGATCCCTTTGACCTGGACATAGGCTTTCTGCGCTGCCATGTCATCCCCCATTGTTAGCCTCTTGCTACTTTATGAGCATAATAGTAAACCTGGGCGAACTATTTTTGGAGCGAGGCCTGGATTTTATTTCAGACTAGTCATTGGGGACAGACTTAAATGACTGAAACCACTCATTTAATTCTGTCCCCAATGAGTGCCGCCAGGGACAGCTCTTGCCAGTCCGGCCGGCGAGCCGGCGAATCGGCAAAGACTGTCCCCAGCGACCGGTCGTTTAAGAACGTCCCCAATGGCTAGGCGGTTAGGCGCGGGATTTGTTGTGCGCGAGGGCTAGGCCTACGGCGGCGATGGCAGCGGCAAAGAGCACCGTGACGCCCAGGTCGCAGGCGATGTCGCCCAGCACGGTGGACGTCAAATCAGAGGCAAGCGCCTTGCCGATCGCGTCGTTCACCCAAAACGTCGGCACAAAGTGCGCCACCGTCTGCACGGCCGAACCCATCAGCGACAGCGGCATCCAGGCGCCGCCCAAAAACGTCATGAGCATGCCGAGTAAGTTGCCCACGCCGTTGAGCAGCTCCTCGCGCGCGCCCAAGCTCGACAGGGTAAAGCCAACGGCCAGCGGCGTGCACGCCAGGGCAAGCGTCGCCGCCAGCGCCAGGCACACGCGACCCACACCGACCTCGGCGACCGCGCCGGCAAAGCCCACGACACCCACCATGCTCGACACGAACCAGATGCAGACGGTGAGCACGGCGGCGGCCGCAAACACGGCAAGCGAACGTTGGCGCTCGGGGATTGGCCCGGCATCCATGCGGCGCACGCGCTCGGGCTCGTTCATGCCCGAGAACACCAATCCCACCGACACGATGACCGACGAGATGATCGCGTACGCGCCAAAGTTGAAGTACGACTCGAGTGGGGCGACGGCAGTCGAGTCGACCTTGACCTGCTCGATCTGCACCTCGGCACGCTTGGCGGCAGCATGCTCGGCAGCCTTGGCGACGTCACCGTTGGAGGCAGTGGGCTCAAGCGCCGACGCAGCGCCCGCGAGCGAGATCCACCGCGAGGCCTCGGCAGACGAGAGCGCCGCCGCCATGGTGCCGGAGCCGTACGTCACATCGAGTTTGGGCAGGGCCTCCCCCGCACGGGCGGCTGCAACAAGATCGTCCTCAAACCCCTCCGGGATAAAGAACACGCAATCGGCGCTGCCCTTGGCGCTGTTGCTCTTGGCGAGCGCATCCGCAAGGTCGTACGTGTCGTCACCAACGCCCGTGACCAGGTCAAACCGTGAGCCCAGGTGCTTGGTAAGCGCCCGCGAAAGGTCGCTATTGTCGCGGTCGACCACGATCACGTTGGTGTCGTAGGGCTCGTACTCGGTAAGCTGCGACGAGTTCCAGCTCACCGAGGCCGCGATGAATACGCCCATGAGCGAGATGAACACCGTATAGATGAGCAGGTAGAACGGGTGCGCGAGCGCCATGCGAAGCGCGGTCTTAAAGGTGCTCATAGCGGCTCCTTCCAAAGATCAGCGTAGCGGCAGCGACAAACACCAGGGCCATCAGGACGAGCACACCAGCGCGAACGGCAAAGGGCCCCAAGTCCTCAAAGAAATACAGGCGATTGAACATGTCGCAAATGAGCTTGACGGGGTTGAGCCAGCACTCGGCCGGGCAGGCGCGGGCGACATCGTCGGCAAGCGCCATCGCCGGCTCGCCGTAGAGTCCGGCGAACAGGGCGCACGTGGTAGCGAAGCCCGTGAGGATACCGGACTTGGACGCCTTGCCGCCCTTAACGGGAAGCGTGCCCACAAAGAGCCCCAGGCCCGTGGCGGCAAGCGCGGATGCAGCACCGCCCAGCAGACACAGTCCCTCGCGCCCGCCAAAGTCGACGCCAACGACTAGGCGCACGTAGCCAATCGCGACCGCCATCGAGGCAAAGGAAACCAGCCACGAGCCGACAAAGATACCGGCCAGCGACGCCGTCTTGGAAAGGCCGCCCACGCAGCGGCGCGCACCAAGGCCCGACAGATTGGGCTGCAAATCGACGACGCTCAAAGCGGCAAACTCGGCAGACATCATCGCGACCAGGCCAAAGAGCGCGTAGTAGTAAATGGTCGTGCCGTCGGGCGTGGTGCGTGTCAGGCTTACACGGCGGGTGCCGCCCTCGAGCGACAGAGCGCGCGCAACCGCCTCGGGGTCGGCGAGCGCCGCCGGGTCATCTTGAGCAATCTGCGCCATAAGCTCAGCATTTTGCGTATACGAGCTCGCCACCGTCTCAAGGATGCTGCGGTCGGTGAGCACCGTCGACGCACGCGAGCTGTCATAGCTCGAGAGCAGCGTGAGCTTGGGCGTGCCCGCAGCGTCGACCGTATAGATGCCCGCGACCTCGCCAGCCTTAAGCGCACGGTTCGCATCGGCTGCGTCGTCGCACTCGTGAATCTCGAGCAGTTGATCGTCGCCCTCCTTGGCAAGCGAGGTCGCCACGTCCTTAAAGGATGAAGCGTCCCAGGCCTCGTCCGCCACGACGGCCACCGGCACCGGGTCGACCTTGCCGTCGGAGCTGAGGTTCGCAAACATAAACATGAACATCGTGGAAAGCGCGACGGGAAAGACTGCGCCCCAAACCCATGTACTCGGTCGACGCAATAGCGTCTTGAGCGTGGTGATGATGGTGTTGAACATGGCTGCCCCCTAGTCGCGCAGCTCGCGGCCGGTGATCTCGAGGAACACGTCGTTGAGGGTCGGCGGCTCGCTCCACACGCGGCCGAGCGCCACGTCGGCGGCGCGCAGCGTGTCGAGGATGTCGACCAGGTTGTGCGGGCTCGCCTCGCAGGTGCAGACGAGCTCGCCGCCGGAAAGCTCAACGCTGAGCACGTGCTCGAAAGCGCGCAGCCGCTCGACCGTGGCGGCCTCGACGGCGCCGACCTCGACAGTCACGCGCTCGCCCATCTGGATCATGCGCTTGAGCTCGTCGTTGGTGCCCTGCGCCAGCACGCGGCCGCCGTCCATGATCATGATGCGGCTGCAAATCTGCTCGACTTCCTCCATGTAATGGCTGGTATACACCACTGTGGCGCCCTCGTCGCGCAGGCGGCAGATGCCCTCCAGGATGGCGTTGCGGCTCTGCGGGTCGACCGCCACCGTGGGCTCGTCAAAAAAGATGAGCTCGGGCTTGTGCGCGATGCCGCAGGCAATGTTGAGGCGGCGCGCCAGGCCACCCGAGAGCTTGCCGGGGCGGAACTTGGTAAAGTCGCCCAGGCCGACAAAGTCGATCGCCTCGTCCACCAGCGCGCGGCGGCGCTTGCGGTCGTTGACGTAGAGACTGCAGAAATAGTCGATGTTCTCGCGCACGGTGAGCTCGTCGAACACCGCCACCTGCTGCGGCACCACACCGATGCGGCGCTTGAGGTCGTAGCGGGCGGGCGTCATGCGCTCGCCGAACAGCTCGATGGTGCCTTTGTCGTAGGCGAGCAGCTGCAGGATGCAGTTGATGGACGTGGTCTTGCCCGAGCCGTTGGGGCCCAGCAGGCCAAAGATCTCGCCGGGGGCGATACTCAGGTTAAAGTGGTCGAGCGCAATAAGGTCGTCGTAGCGCTTAACGAGGTTTTCGACGTGGACGATGTCTGTCATGAGGCGGCCCTTCTGTTGCTTGCGGCCCGGTACGATTGCATCATCGCAGGAGCTGACGGCGCGCACCAGTGAGCTTTGTCACGAGTGCGGGGCGGTCGCGTAGCCTGCTGACGCGACCGCCCCGCCGCGTGGGAGGAATGTCACGGTTGCGCAGGCGGCCCCTCCACCACGCGCGGCATCGCGTACAATACCCGTATGAACAGGCTTTTCGACAAATCGATTGTGCTGGCGTGCTGCATCGCAGCCGCCACAGGCCTTGCTGTGGACGCTCGCTTAGTCGCGGCGTTTTGCCTGGGCGTTATTGCCACCTCACTGGCCGAGGTCGCACAGGGAAATCGCGCCCGCCGTGCGAGCGAGGCCGTGAGCTACGCTTACATCATCGCGGCTGTCTTCGTGCCGCCGTTTATGCCGTTTGCGCCTCTCGCCCTCTATGACATCGCGCGGCGCGTGCGCCGTGAGCACGCCTGGATCGCGTTGGGTGTCGGTGCTGTCTTTGCCTGTGCGCTCGTCGCGGACCTTCGCGGCGGCGCGCTCACCACCCGAACGCTGCTGCTAACCGCCATTCTTTCGGTCGCCGCCACGTTGCTGTCACTGCGCACCGCGCAGCTGGAGCGCGAACAGGAACGCATGCGCCGTACCCGCGACGAGCTGCAGGAACGAGCCCTCGCGCTCGAAGCGCGCAACCGCGATCTTGCCGACCGCCAGGACTACGAAGTCGAGCTCGCGACGCTCGCCGAACGCGCCCGCATCGCGCGCGAGATCCACGATAACGTCGGACACCAGCTCACGCGTGCCTCGCTACAAGCCGAAGCCCTGCGCGTGATCCACGCCGACGAGCCCGGCGTCGCCGCCGATTTCGCCAACGTCAAACGCACGGTTGACGAGGCGCTCCAACTTGTGCGTACTAGCGTCCATGCGCTCAACGACAACGCTGTCGACCTTTCCGTGCAGCTCGAACGCATTGTTGAAGGCGCGCGCTCGGACGGCGGCCCGCAGATTGAGCTTGAAGTTATGACCGAACATGCGCCCGCAAATGTCGCCAACTGCTTTGCGGCGGTCCTTCGCGAGGCGCTTTCCAACGCCATGCGCCACGCCCATGCCAATGCCGTTACCGTGCGGTGCATGGAGCATCCGTCGTTTTACCAGCTCATCGTTACCGATAATGGCGCGGACGCGACCCCGGCGAGCAGCAGCAACGTCGCAGAAGGCATGGGGCTCGGCTCCATGCGCGAGCGCGTCGAGGCGCTTGGCGGCACCTTCACCGCCGGTCCGCGCGCCGGTGCCGGCGGCTGGCGTGTGTTCGCCACCGTTCCCAAACAGCAAGGAGATGAGGGCCGATGAGGCTCATCGTTGTCGACGACGACCGCCTAGTGGTCGATTCGCTCAAGATTATCCTGGGCGCCCAAACGCAGATCGAGGTAGTGGGCACCGGAGCCGACGGCAACGACGCGGTGGCACTCTACGCCGAACTCGCACCCGATATCGCGCTGCTCGACATTCAGATGCCGGGGCGCGACGGCCTTTCGGCGGCGCGCGAGATCCTTGAGCACGACCCCGCGGCACGCGTGGTGTTTCTGACGACATTCTCGGATGACGAGTACATTGTGTCGGCGCTCAAACTGGGCGCCCGCGGCTACCTGATTAAAACCGATGTCGCCGTCATTCCTCCGGCGTTGGCGCAAGTCATGGACGGCAAACGCGTGCTCGAGGGTAAGGCGATCGAAGATATCAACTTTGATGGGACGGGCGTCGATGCCGGCACGACCCGCCGGCCCGCGGCCTTCGCCAGCCTAACCGACCGCGAGTTCGAAGTCGCCGAGCTCATCGCCCGCGGCCTCGACAACAAGGAGATTGCCGCCACCGCCTATATGGGCGAAGGCACCGTACGCAACCACATCAGCTCGATCCTGGCAAAGATGGGCCTGCGCAACCGCACGCAGATCGCCATCGCCTACCTGCGAGGGTAATTACCCGAAGACCGATCGCCCCGGCATAGCAAAATGGCTGCTACCGATTTAATGCCATTTCAAAACTATGCCGGATTACGGGGCTAAAGTCGGGGCCCTCATCTATACCCGCGTTTTCTGTAAAATGACGGCTCGTCTACCTGCGGTTTTATTTTCACGAATATCGGCATGGTTGGGGACTCGTGACTCAGCCCCGTAAACCGGCATAGTTTTGTCCGAGCGGCTCTGCACGAGCGTCTCCGCAAGCCTCGCGGACCAAAATGATCCGTTTTCCTCCGTCCCCAAGGGATCAGCCGGAACCGCTTACCACGAAATCGGCCCATCTACTACGTTTAACTCGATACCCCTGACCATACCTTCGTTTTGAGCAAAACCGCAGGCGTTCTACCTGCGGTTTTGTTTTCGCGTTTTTTGGCATGGTTGGGGGTAAGGGACCAAACGTAGTAGATGGGCCGGTTTCGTGCCAAGCCCTTCTCGCCTACG
>UQSB01000008.1 GCA_900543505.1 uncultured Collinsella sp.
GGGGAGGCCTCGCGGCCTCCCCCTTTTTTGCGTTTACGGGGCGTAAATGACTCAATTACACCAGACGATCTTGTTGTTTTCGGTATTGAGCCTTTATTTAAAGAAAATAAATCGTATAACAAGGGCAACTGCTATGGCCGCAATGATCAAAAGCAGAATTGTCAGCTGATGCTGCTTGCGTCGTTTACTTGACGAAACGAAGATTGATTTTCCCTGTTTTGGCGTTTCGAGATAGCGAGCCGAATGCGTCAAGGTTTGCTTGGGTCGGGGCCCTCTTTGTTGATGAGCGGCGGATGCTTTCATCGGCTCATCACTAGCTGCGCTGTTTTTAGATAGTGGTGCGTCTTTCAGATATACAGGGTCTCCCGAGGCGACGCCCATATGTTTACGTCCCGTTTGGGCATCCTCGAGCGTTTGATATCGGTTTCTCGTCACATAATCGGGCTCTGGGTCATTGATGGGCTCTTGCGAGATGTGGGGGCGATGGAACCGTGGCGGCTGCGTAGAAGTATCTTCGCCCTGCGTCGGCATAAACATATTGTTCTGGTTTTGGTCGTCCATGATGCCCTTTAGCTCGTTACCAACAACGTGTACGCGCTCATTGTAAGCCCCTTGTTATTTGTAGCTGCGAACATACTTGTTATTTAAGCTCTGGTTCAAAGAACCTTAACCTTACTAAAACCTGAGTCATACACACTTAGATATGCTTATAGTACTGGACTCAAAAAACTTTATAGTCGATGTATATATGAGCACTGGGTGGGCATATATAAGAGCGTCAAAAGAAGTCCCAACCACCTAGAAGATGGCTCGGCAGTCCTTAAAAGGAGTGGTAAACATGGCAAGCATGGTTCCTTATCGTTCGGTTTTTGGCGTTCGTCCTTCTGCTAGCTCGCTGTTCGATCTGTTTGATGATATGACCGACCTTGCAAACAACTCGATTGCCTCCAAGGCGTTCCCCGTTGACGTTGAGGACAAGGGCGATGGCTACGAGGTCAAGGCGTATCTGACCGGTGTCGCCAAGGATGACATCGACGTTGAGCTCAATGAGGGTCGCCTGTCCATCAGCGTGAACGTCGAGGAGAGCGCCGAAAACGAGGGTAAGAACTTCCTCCAGAAGGAGTTTAGCTCGTACAGTGCGACGCGCGGCGTGTATCTGAAGGACGCTTCGAGCGAGGGCCTTTCGGCTAAGTATGCTGACGGCATCCTGACCGTTACGGTTCCCAAGATTGTCGAGAAGAAGAACGTCACGAAGATCTCTATCGACTAACGATGGCTCTGCTTCAATCGAGAGTATGAGTTAAGGGGGCTGGGAAGTGATTCCCAGCCCCCTTTTGTTGTCTTGAGGGGCTATTGAATGGTTGTCGGTTGATACTGGCTTGCAGGGCGTATCGAGAGCTTCCGTGGCCCTTGAAGACGGGTGGCAGAACTGCCGAGTTCATCATCGAGACTTGCATCAAGCGCGTTGGCATAGCTTTTGACGGTAAGGCTTGGACGATTATTGTCCTGGCTGATATGCATGGCGATGAGCTGTTCGGTGCGATCGGTAACAAGTTCGCGCGCGGCTTCGGCGGCCTGGTTGTTGGAGAGGTGTCCCTTTGTGGACAGGATGCGCTCCTGAAGAAAGCGGGGGTACGCTCCTTCGCGCAACATAGTTACATCGTGGTTACTTTCGAGCGCGAGAACTCGACAGTCTTTGAGGATGCCTATGGCCTTGCTCGATAACTCTCCGGTGTCGGTGGCAAACCCAATGGAATCATCGAGAGCATTAAATCGATAGCCGACAGGATTGATGACATCGTGCGATGTTGAGTAGGTTTGCACGTGGATGCCGGCAATGGGGAGCGTGTCGCCGGGGTCAAATTCCTCTACGGGCAGGTGCGCGAGGTTTTCTTTGCATGAAAGGGTGTCCCTGCTGGCAAAGAGGGGACCATGCCAGTGCTTGCACCATACATCGAGCCCCTTGATATGGTCACCATGCTCATGGGTGATTACAAGAGAGGCGACGTCGTCTGCCGAGAGGCCAAGCTCCGCCATGCGTTTAAGTGTCTCGCGGCGGGACAGGCCGTTGTCGATCATGATGAGCCCCTGAGGCCCCTCGACGAGTGCGCAGTTGCCTTTTGAGCCGCTGCCGAGGATATGAAGGTGCAGGCGAGACATAAGATTCCAAAGGATACAATGAGTGCGGACGAATAGAGGAGGAAGCGAATGCCAACGGTATCTCAGCACTATGGACATCATGCCGCGCCGAGGACGGATAAGAGCGCCCTGGCAACGCGGCGGGCCGCTGCCCCCGTAGTGCTCATGGTATCAGGCGGTGCGGACTCGACGGCGCTGCTCCTTATGGCTTGCACATCAAAGCTGGATATCCAGGACGGGCGCGGCGTCGCTCCCATTGCGCGCGAGCGATTGCACGTGCTGCATGTAAACCATCATCTGCGCGGGGAGGCATCCGATGGCGACGAGGCCTTTGTACGTGACCTGTGCGCGCAATACGGCTTGCCGCTGTGTGTTGAGCATGCCTATTTTGATGACGAATCGGGCAATATCGAGGCTGCGGCTCGCGAGGTGCGCTATGCCGCGGCACGGAGATATGTTCGCGAACTTTGTGCTGAATCGGGCGCACCGCGGACGGCGGCTCGTATCTGTACCGCGCATACTTCGTCGGACCGCGCGGAAACATTTTTGATGAATGCCATTAAAGGGTCGGGTCCCGCGGGTCTATCGAGCATTCCGCGCCGTCGGAACATTGTGGTTCGCCCCTTGCTCGACCTCACGCACGATGAGCTCGTGAGCTATCTGCAGGTGCACGGTCAGCCATGGCGGGAAGATGAAAGCAACGAGGACGTTTCGTACCTGCGCAACTATGTACGCCATCGGGTGATGCCGGTGGTGGCACGGCGCAACGCGAGCGTCTGTAAGACGATTGGCGCCGCTTGCGAAATTCTGGGCGACGAAGACGCCTTTCTTTCCCAGCTTTCGGCACAGGCGTTTCGAAGCTGCCTGCGCAAGGAAGCGGCGGGCTCGATGCGCGCCGTCTTGCCGCCGCTGAGGTTGTGATTGCACGGCGTATCGTGCGGTTGGCGATTAAGCGCATCGATCCCGACGCGCGACCGGAGATGCGGCACGTGGAGCGCGTGCTCGCCTGCGTCGCTGCGGGCTCGGGCTCGGTTACGCTTCCTGCGGGAATTGATGCCCGTGTGGAGTTTGGCATGCTGGCGTTCAAGGCCCCGGCGGCGCGCGAGGGCTTAGTGGCCGACTGGATCTCCGTTCCCGGTCGTCTGCCGCTGGGGGCGGGGCGTATGCTGACAGCGGAGCCGATGGCTGTGGAGCCGGGGTGCGATATCGTGCACCGTGCCCGCGAGCTTGCTGCTGCCGGAGAGGTTGCGGCCTTGGTGGATGCGGCGGCCCTGGGGTTTGCCGACCGCGATAGCGAGCGGATGCTAGCCGGCTCGCGCGGGGAGATTCCCGCCGAGGCGCGATTGGCGCGCCTGTGGGTGGATAGCCCTGTGCCGGGAGACGTGATGTGCCCGTTGGGGATGAACGGCCGAAGCAAGAAAGTGTCAGACCTGTTGAACGAGGCGCGCATTCCTGTTTCAGACCGCTCTGGCGTACCCGTGGTAAGAACGGCTCCGGGAGGTGCCGTAGTATGGGTCGCGGGCGTTCGCACGGACGAGCGTTTTAAATGCACGGCCGCAACGCGCGTGGCGTATCTGCTTCGTGTGGTCGATGCGGAATAGCGTCCCAGGCCAGCTATTCTGTGCGACGTTGACGGTATTCCCGCGCTGATGGCGCACGTGCTGGTAAATATACCCCGTGCGCTGCTAGAATGTGTAGTTCGCGTCCATGCGGCGGTGCGTGGGCGATAAGCACAAGAAAGGGTTGTCATGGCTTCTCAACATCCGGATATCGAGAAGGTTCTGTTTACGCAGGAGGATATCGACGGTATCGTCTCTCGCCTAGGCGAGCAGATTACTCGCGACTACGCGGGTAAGGATCTGGTGCTGATTGCGGTCCTGCGCGGCGCCGTGGTCTTTATGGGCGACCTGATGCGCAAGATCGAGCTGCCGACCAACATCGATTTCATGGCTGTTTCGAGCTATGGCGACGGTGTGAAGTCCTCGGGCATCGTGCGTATCATTAAGGACCTGGATATCGACATCCGCGGTCGCGACGTGCTGATCGTCGAGGACATTCTGGACTCGGGCCTGACGCTCAAGTATCTGATGAAGAACCTCGAGAGTCGCAAGCCCGCCTCGCTGGAGGTTGCCGCCTTCCTGTGGAAGGACGTTGAGGACCGTACCTCGGCCGTCACGCCCAAGTATGTTGGAACCCATTGCCCCGATGCCTTTGTGGTGGGCTACGGCCTCGACTATGCCGAGCGCTATCGTAACCTTCCGTATCTGGGCATTTTGAAACCGGAGGTTTATTCGTAAGATGCCCGACGACCGTAACGATAACAATTTCCAGACTCCCCGGGAGCCTAAGATCCCGGGGATGCCCGGAGGCAAGAAGCCCACGCGTACGGGCTGGCTGTATTTTATTTTGGCTTGCGCGCTTCTGGGTTACGCCTTCTTTAACATGGGCTCCGGCTTTGCCAATTCCAGCAATACCGTAAAGCTCGCGACGAGCGAGATGGTCAACGCCATTAAGCAGGATCGCGTCGAAGATTTGACCTATACGGTTCAAGACGGAAGCGTGGCGGGTCATTACTGGAAGACGAAAAAGGACAAGGGCGACACGAGCGAGCTCAAGAGCTTCTCCTCGACCTATGTCGGCTCCGATTCGCTTGCCGAGCTTATGGCGGAGCACCCCGATACCAAGTACATCGTCAACACCAATGACCCCGATTTTTGGGGCGACTTGGCGATGAGTGTGCTGCCGACGATCGCCCTGATTGCCATCATGTTCTACTTTATGCGCCAGATGATGGGTGCCAACAACAGGAACATGCAGTTTGGCAAGGCCAACGCCAAGACCAACGAGGCCACGCGCCCCAAGGTTAAGTTCGAGGACGTTGCCGGCGTGGACGAGGCAGTCGAGGAGCTCGAGGAGATCCGTGACTTTTTGAGCGATCCAGATCGCTATCGCAAGCTGGGCGCCAAGATCCCGCGTGGCGTGTTGCTGGTGGGCCCTCCGGGCACCGGTAAAACGCTGCTGGCCAAGGCCGTTGCCGGCGAGGCGGGCGTGCCGTTCTTTAGCATCTCGGGTTCCGACTTTGTCGAGATGTTCGTGGGTGTCGGCGCCAGCCGCGTGCGTGACCTCTTTAAGGAGGCCAAGTCCCAGGCCCCGTCGATCATCTTTATCGACGAGATCGATGCCGTGGGGCGTCAGCGCGGAGCCGGTCTGGGCGGCGGTCACGACGAGCGCGAGCAGACGCTCAACCAGCTGCTGGTCGAGATGGACGGTTTTGAGGAAAGCGAGTCGGTCATCCTGATCGCCGCGACCAACCGTCCTGACATCCTGGATCCGGCATTGCTGCGTCCCGGTCGTTTTGACTGTCAGGTTACGGTCGACCGTCCGGATGTGAAGGGCCGCGAGCAGATCTTGCGCGTGCATGCCGAGAACAAGCCAATGGACGAGGACGTGAAGTTTGAGAAGCTCGCCCAGATGACCGTTGGCTTCACCGGCGCCGATCTGGCAAATCTGCTCAACGAGTCTGCGCTGCTGGCTGCCCGCCGCCATCGTTCCGTGATCTCGATGGACGAGGTCGAGGAGTCGATGGAGCGCGTGATTGCCGGACCGCAACGCAAGGGTCGCGTGATGACCGAAGCCGAGCGCACCACGATTGCCTACCATGAGAGCGGTCACGCTTTGGTGGGCCACATCCTGGAGCACTCCGATCCGGTTCATAAGATCTCGATCGTCAGCCGCGGTCAGGCCCTGGGCTACACACTGCAGCTTCCGCAGGAGGATCACTTCCTCAAGACCAAGAACGAGATGCTCGACGAGCTCGCCGTGTTCTTGGGCGGTCGCGTTGCCGAGGAGCTCATGTGCGACGACATCACGTCGGGCGCGAGCAACGATCTGGAGCGCGCGACCAAGATGGCGCGCGAGATGGTCACGCGCCTGGGCATGAGCGAGGAACTGGGTACGCAAGTGTTTGGTGAGGCGCAGCATCAGGTATTCCTTGGTCGCGATTACGCCGATCACCAGGATTACTCCGAGGAGACGGCGCGCCGCATCGATATCGAGGTTCAGCGCATTATGCGTGAGGCCCATCGTCGTGCGGTCGAGATCCTGGACGCCCGCCGCGATCAGCTCGATCTGATGGCGAAGGTGCTGCTTGAGCGCGAGGCTGTCGAGGGCGATGCCGTGAATGCCCTGCTCGATAACGAGTGGGACGCCTACCTTGAGCGCGAGGGCGAAATCCTGGCGGCCAAGGAGGAGCGCAATGCCAAGGCGGCCGGCATGCCGACCAAGAAGCGCGCGCCTCGTATGAGCGAGGAAGAGCTGGCGGCTGATGCCGCGGCCTTTGCGCAGGCGGCCATGCAGGAGGATGCCGAAGCCGCATCCGATGATGCCGGTGATGGCAATGCTGCCAACGCTGACGGCAACACCGACGCCGACAAATAGTTCTTGTAGCGAAAGCCTCTGCGGGGAAACCTGTGGAGGCTTTTCTTTTGAGCGATATGTTGATTGGGGACAGACTTAAATGAGCGTTTTCACGCATTTAAGTCTGTCCCCAATCAACATTGTGGCGCTCTAGTTGGCTAAAGCGTACAATAGCGCCTATGCGAAAGGGGAACAGATGATCAACGAAACTATGTATGCTCGCGGTGCGGAAAGCTCCATCATCCGTGAGATTTTTAGCTATGGCCTTGAGCGCAAGGCACAGATCGGTGCGGAGAACGTATTCGATTTTTCGCTGGGCAACCCGAGTGTTCCGGCGCCCGCTGCTGTTGCTGAGTCCATTAAGAAGGCATTGGAGCTGCCGAGCGACCAGCTGCATGGATACACGCCTGCGCCGGGTCTGCCGCAATGTCGAGCGGCCGTCGCCGACTCGCTCAACCGTCGCTTTGGCACGAGCTATGAGGGCAAGGACGTCTTTATGACGGTGGGTGCCGCGGCTTCGCTCACCTGCACGCTCAACGCCGTTACGAACCCGGGCGATGAGGTTGTTGTTATCGCCCCGTACTTTCCGGAGTATCGCGTGTGGATTGAGAAGGCCGGCTGCACGTGTGTTGAGGCGCTCGCCGATGAAGATACGTTCCAGCTGAGCGTGAGTAACGTGCTCAAGGCGATTACCGATAAGACGGCTGCCGTCATCATCGACTCGCCCAACAATCCGACCGGTGCCGTATATACACGCGACACGCTGACGCGACTGGCCAATGTTCTGCGCGAGGCCAACGCTCAGCGCGATCCCGAGAATCCGATTATGCTCATCTCTGATGAGCCGTATCGCGAGATTGTCTATGGCGCCGAGGTGCCTTGGGTGCCTTCGATCTACGAGCACACCATCGTGTGCTACTCGTATTCCAAGTCGCTTTCGCTACCGGGCGAGCGCGTCGGGTGGATCCTGGTTCCCAATACGAATCCTCAGGCAGCTCGTCTAATGCCCGCCGTTGCCGGTGCCGCCCGTACGCTGGGCTTCGTGTGTGCACCGGCGCTCTTCCAGCGTGTAATCATCGACTGCATTGATGAACCGAGCGATGTCGAGGCCTATGCTCGCAACCGCACCGCGCTTACCGATGCACTAGCGGAGTACGGCTACACCTATGTTGAGCCGGATGGCGCGTTCTACCTATGGGTGAAAGCGCTGGAGTCCGATGCGAATGCGTTCTGTGAGCGCGCGAAGAAGCATGAGCTGCTCGCGGTGCCTTCGGATAGCTTTGGCATGCCGGGCTGGTTCCGCCTGGGCTACTGCGTGAGCTATGAGACAATCGTCAACTCTCTGCCTGCCTGGAAGCAGCTGGCCGACGAATATCGTCGAAAGTAAAGCGCTCTGCTTACAATGTTTTACGTGAAACGGGGTTTGGTTTTAAGCCAGACCCCGTTGTCTATGCCGTTGTGTGATTGGGATGAAGCAGTTTTACGACTGCCGAAAGCTATGCGTACAATGAATATACGCGACGGCCATACTGGACAAGGAGACCCGATGCCCTACCTTCTTTCTTGTGATATTCATACTCATACGATGTTCTCTGCGCATGCGTACTCAACCATCGAGGAGAACATCTATTGGGCGGCGGAGCGCGGCCTTCAGGTGCTCGGTTCCGCCGATCATTTAAGCTCGATGGTTACGCCTTGTCCCAATGACCTGCGCAGTTTCCAATTCTTTATTAACCAGGATATCTGGCCGCGCATTTGGAGCGGCGTGCTGGTGCTGCGTGGTGCCGAGGCTGATATCGTTTCGCTGGACGGCAGCTTGTTTGGCGAAGACATTCCCGTTTCGCTCGATATCGCCGGCGATTCGTATAGTCGTGAGCATTCGCTGTTCGATTTGGTGACGCGTAATTTGGATTATTTGGTGGCAAGCGTGCATAACCCGCAGTTTGCCGAAGGCGCGACGCTCGCCCAAACGACCCAGATGTACATCAATGCCCTGGAGCACCCCAAGGTGTTCATGCTTGGGCATGCGGGTCGTTCGGGCGTGCCGTTCGATATCGATGAGGTGCTGTTGGCGGCCAAGGCCAAGCACAAGATCATCGAGATCAACAACCATAGTCTTGAACACGGTGTCGACACTGAGCATTGGGCCGTATGCCGCAAGATCGCCGAGCGCTGCGCCGAGCTGGGCGTGGGTATTGGCGTGTCGACCGATGCCCACATTGGCATGGCCATTGGCAAGCTCGATCACGCGCGCAAGATGCTCGACGAGATTCACTTCCCGCTGGATTTGATCGTGACGCGCGACCGCGAGACGCTGCTGCGCGAGATGGCGGCAGCCGGCGTGTGTGACCTGCGCAAGGGGATGTAGCGGAGTTCATAAACCAAGCGAAGGGGGCGGTCCAGACGGGCCGCCCCCTTTCTTGTCTCGAAAATCTACCGGGGTGGATTAGCGGCGCTCGAGGACCGCTACGGTTTCGGTGTGGTCGGTATGGGGGAACATGTCGACAGGCGTGATCTTGAGCAGGCGATAGCCTCCGTCGAGGAGCTGGTGCAGGTCGCGCTCTTGGGTCACAGGGTTGCAGCTGATATAGGTGATGCGGCGCGGCTTGAGTGCGCAGGCGGCTTCGAGGAACTCGGGGGTGGAGCCGGCGCGCGGCGGGTCGATGGAAAGGACATCGATCCGCTCGTTGTTGTCGGCGGCGTCCAGGATGTAATCGGTGGCGTCGTCGGCCATAAACCAAGCGCTGCGGGTGAGGCCGTTGAGCTCGGCATTGCGACGTGCGTCGGCAATGCCCGCCGGGTTGCGCTCCACGCCGAGCAGCATAATGCCGATGCCCTTGTCCTGGGCATCCTTCGCGGCGCACAGGCCGATGGTTCCGCTGCCGCAGTAAGCGTCCATAAGAATGTCACCCTGCTGCAGGTCCATGCCGTCAATGGCAAGTCGATAGAGCAGCTCGGTTTGCTGCGGATTGGTCTGATAGAACGCGGTGGGGGAGATATCGAACTCGCAGCCGAGCAGCTGGTCGCGCATGCATTCGGCGCCATAGACGATACGAGTCTCCTCACCCAAGATGGCATTGCCGGGGCGACCGTTGATGTTCTGAGCGACGGTGACGATATGCGGATCGAGTGCGGCGACAGCCTCAAAGAACTCCTGCGCATGCGGCAGGTCGCGCTGAGCGGTCACGAGGGTGACCATAATCTGGTCGGTGCGCCAGCCGCAGCGAACGACGGCATAGCGAAGCAGTCCCAGATGCTTGTCTTCGTTAAAGGCGGGAATATGCAGACGTTCGGCCTCGCGAGCGATGCCGTTGAGAATCTGACGAGCGCCCGGCGCCTCAACGGGGCATTTGGGAACGGCGACGATTTTGTGCGTCCCACGTTCAAAAAAGCCGCAGCGGACAGCGCCCTCTTTGCCGGGAGCAAACGGAGTGGCAGCCTTATGACGAAAACCACGCGGCGCAGGATATTTACCCGGGTCTCCCAGGGTGACTCCCATACCGCGAATGGGGTCGACGCTAATGCCCTCGCGCTCGCAGAGCTCAGCAAACAGCTCCTCCATAGCAGCCTGCTTGGCCGCCAACTGCTTCTTATAAGGACGATTGAGTGCCGTACACCCACCACAAGCTTTCATGATCGAACAGGGAGACTTGGGATCCACGGCCTTACGCGCAGGCTGAGCCGAATCCTTGCGCGAGCCTTTGGAGCGAACGTGAGGCGCCTTATCCCCGCCCTGACGAGAGCCAGAACGCTTGGTCTTAACCTTGCCCTTCGCATCCTGAGACGACTTGGATTTCTTAGAAGATTTTTTCTCCTCCGACCCCTCAGCCGCCTCGATCAAAGCACGACGAGCCTTACGCTCCGCACGAGATTCTGCCATGAATTAACCCCACTATTAAATAAAAGAAAAGTCCGAAGCAATTGTACCGTGCATTCAACGTGCCCGTTTGGAGAGGAGGCTATTTAAGGTTCCGAGCACGTTGTCTCCCGGCTGGGTGGCGCCCGGCGCGGAGTTTAATTTGTCGCGAGTTCCGCACGAACAGGAGGCCACTTAATGTGGCCTCCGTCGTGAGCAGGACTGTAGAGCAGCAAATTAAACTCCGCGCCGGGCGCCACCCAGCCGGGTGCTCCAACCTAGTGCTCCATACGTGCTTTCCGTCTTGCGCAGGACTGTAGAGCAGGAAACTTAATTACGCGCCGCTCCCCGCCCGCGCCGGGCAACCCCAACCTTGTGCTCCATCAAGGTAAAGTGTATGATTCTGGACGTTACATGACTCACTTTACTTAACTAAAGTGCCATCAAGGGGGAATACCATGAACACCGATATGTCTCGTCGTCAGTTTGTTGGTCTAGCCGGCTCGCTCGCCGCGGTGCTTGGCCTTGGTCTTGTCGGTTGCGGCGGTGGTGCTGGCAAGGGCTCCGCTGCTGGCTCTGCCGCGGCCAAGGATGTGAAGGGCGCCGCGGAGTCCAAGAAGCTCGTGGTGGGCTTTGATAAGTCCTATCCTCCGTACGGCTTTGTGGGCGACGATGGCGAGTACACCGGCTTTGATCTCGATCTGGCCAAGGCTGTTGCCGATAAGCAGGGCTGGGAGGTCAAATACGAGGCCATCGACTGGGACGCCAAGGATACGCTGCTCAACTCCGGCGCCATCAACTGCATCTGGAACGGCTTTACCATGGAGGGCCGTGAGGACGGCTACACGTTCTCCGAGCCGTACATGCTCAACGAGCAAGTGCTCGTGGTCAAGAAGGACGCGGGTATCAAGAGCTGGGACGATCTTGCCGGCAAGACCGTGATTACCCAGACTGATTCCGCTGCGCAGGATGTGCTCGAGGGCGACCAGAAGGATCTGGCCGCGACGTTTGCCACGCTCGATACCATCGGCGAGTACAACACGGCCTTTATGCAGCTCGAGAGCGGTGCGGTCGATGCCGTGGCGTGCGACCTTTCGATTGCCCAGTATCAGCTTGCCGCCAAGCCCGATGCTTACACGCAGCTTGATGAGCCGCTGTCCAGCGAGCACTACGCCGTCGGCTTTAAGAAGGGCGACACCAAGTCGGCCGACGCCGTGACCGAGTCGCTCAAGGCGCTCTACGAGGACGGCACGGTCAAGGACCTGTGCGATAAATATGCAAGCTATGGTCTTTCCTTCGACAACTGGGTGCTCAAATAGCGGCTTTCCCAGGCACCCGATTTTGCCGTTCAAACCGTCGCTTGCGTACATTTAGTACGCGGCGCTCCTCTTTCACGGCAAACTCGGGCACCTGGAAAACCCGCTTTAGCATTGGGTTCGCTGTTCCGTTACTGTGAAAGAGAGCTTGGGTTGTCTATTCAGGTCATGATGCAGATGCTTGGCCAGGGATTCTTGGTCAGCTTGCAGCTGTTTGTGCTGACGCTGTTGGGGTCGATTCCGCTGGGAATCCCCGTGGCGTTTATGCGCATGAGTAAAATTGCGCCGCTCCGCTGGATTGCGCGCATCTATATCTCGGTCATGCGCGGTACGCCGCTCATGCTGCAGATGTTTGCCATCTACTTTGCCCCGTACTACGTGTTCGGCATTTCGCTTACGCCCGATTCCAAGTGGACGGCGTGTGTCGTGGCGTTCATCATCAACTACGCCGGTTACTTTGCCGAGATCTATCGCTCGGGCCTGCAGTCCATTCCGCGCGGTCAATACGAGGCTGCTGAGGTGCTGGGCTACTCGCGCATGCAGACGTTTCTGTATATCGTGATGCCGCAGGTCGCCAAGCGTATTCTGCCGGCGATGGGCAACGAGATCATCACACTGGTCAAGGACACGTCGCTGGCGTTTGCCATTGGCGTGGGTGAGATGTTCTCGACCGCCAAGGCGCTGGTCGCCTCGCAGGTGAGCATGGTGCCGTTTGCGATTGCGGCGTTGATCTACTGGGTCTTTAACTTTGTGGTCGAGATGCTGCTGGGCGCCGTCGAAAAGAAGCTGGACTATTATCATGACTAGATCGTTCCGCCGTTCTAGCGAACGGCGGACTGCTCGACGCTGCGCGCGTGCCTGACGGCCAATCTGCTCCTCAAACCGTCGCTTGCGTACAGAAGTACGCGGCGCTCCTCTTTCGAAGCACATTGTCTCGTCAGCCACACGCTCGCTGACTTCTCAAACACATGGAGGTTCCCGTGTCCGGAACGGTAATGATGATAACGAACGCGCGTAAGGCGTTTGGCGGCAATGAGGTGCTCAAGGATATCTCACTCGAGGTCAAGCGCGGTGAGGTCGTGGCGATTATCGGACCTTCGGGCGGCGGTAAGTCCACGCTGCTGCGCTGCGCCACGCTGCTCGAGACGCTCGACGGCGGCTCGCTTTCGTTTGGCGACCTTGCGGTTGCGACGGATGCGGGATCGGGCGCGGTCTATGCGAAGGGAGATGTTCCCAAGCAAGCGCGTTCGCGTTTTGGTCTGGTATTCCAGAACTACAATCTGTTCCCGCACTATACGGTGATGAAAAACATCATCGACGCGCCGGTCCGCGTGCTCAAGCGCCCGCGCGAGCAGGCAGAGGCGCGTGCGCGTGAGTTGATCGCGCAGATGGGGCTTACGGGCAACGAGAACAAGGTGCCGTGTGAGCTTTCGGGCGGTCAGCAGCAGCGCGTGAGTATTGCCCGCGCCCTGGCGCTCGATCCGGAAATCTTATTCTTTGACGAGCCGACTTCAGCGCTCGATCCCGAGCTGACGGCCGAGGTGCTGCGTGTCATTAAGGACCTGGCGGCGCAGAATATGACGATGGTAATCGTGACCCACGCGATGCAATTTGCACGCGATGTTGCCGACCGCGTGGTCTTTATGGACGGCGGTCGCATTGTCGAGGAGGGGCCTGCCGAGCAGGTCATAGACCATCCGCGCGAGCGGCGCACACGTGAGTTCTTGAGCCGTATCGAGGGATAGGCTCAGGTATTTACTCAACTATTAATTGAGGCGAAGCCGCCACAGGTCTTACGGTCTGTGGCGGCTTTTTGTTTACATCGACGGGGTTCAATAATTGCCTCACAAGCTTGTCTCTTCCTCTCGCCGCCTGTATTCATACGTGTGCCGAAAGGTATGCATGGACAGCCGTCCGTGAGGGTAGGGTGGTGGCATAGGACATTTGGAGGGTGAGTCGGCTCGGCTGCCGACCATGCTGCTCCCGGGACGGCACCGACCGCGAACTCTCCCCGTTGGCGTCGCGCATTGCGCGCGGCCCTGCAAGGAGGTCATCATGGGTGCTCCCAAGACCGGTAACGTAAGGAACGTGGTGCTCGTAGGCCAAGGCGGGGTGGGCAAGACTTCACTCGCCGAGGCCATGCTCCACCTTTCCGGCAAGACCGCCCGCCTGGGCGGCCACGACGGCACCAAGCCCACGCTCGACTATGACCCCGAAGAGGTCAAGCGTGCATTTTCCATCTCGACGACCATCGCGCCGATCGACTGGAAGGGCGCGCGCATCAACGTGCTCGATGCCCCGTGCTACCCCGATTTTATCGGCGACGCCTTTGCCGCGATGAGCGTCTGCGAGACGGCTCTGTTTGTGGTCGACGCCGAGGCCGGCCCGCAGCCTACGACGGTTAAGCTCTGGTATGCCGCCGAGGACCTACGCCTGGCACGCGCGGTGTTCGTAAACCGCCTGTCGCGCTCCGAGGCCAGCTTTGCGACCACGATGGACCTGCTGCAGGAGCGCTTTGGCACGCGCCTGGGCGCCGTGACCCTTCCCTGGGGCGAGGGCGAGGACTTTGACGGCATCATCGACCTGGTGCGCATGAAGGCGCGCCACTGCAACGGCGCCGAGGCCGTTGAGTCGGAGATTCCCGAGGAGTATCGTGCCCAGGCCGAGGAGGCCCATGACCATCTGTGCGAGCTGGTGGCCGAGGCTGACGACGAGCTGATGATGAAATACCTGGAAGGCGAGGAGACGCTGACGCAGGAGGAGCTTGAAGGCCTGCTGTCTAAGGCGATCGCCGAGCGCATCTTTGTGCCGGTCTTTGCGGGCGATTGCATTAAGGAGCAGGGCGTCAACTCGCTGATGGACGACATCGCCACGTACTTCCCGGCGCCGACCGACTACGGCGAGATGCCGCTCATCGACGGTGATTCGCTTAAGATTTCGAGTGACGATGACCGTCCGGTGGCGTTTGTGTTTAAGACGCTGGCCGATCCGCAGCAGGGCCGCATCAGCTTTATCAAGGTGCTGACGGGCACGCTTGAGCCGGGTCTTGAGTTGGTCAACGCGCGTACCCGCAAGAGCGATCGTTTGGCTCACTTGTATGTGATGTGCGGCCGCGACATGACCGAGGTTGGCCATGCCTATGCCGGCGACATCATCGTGGCGCCCAAGCTGGCTGCCGAGACGGGCGATACGCTCTCGATTACCGGCAAGGTCGAGGCTGCGGCGTTTAAGTTCCCCAACTCGCAGTACCGCATCGCCATCGAAGCCGAGAACCGCGGCGACGAAGAGAAGCTCTACACGTTTATCGAGAAGGCCTGCAAGGCAGACCCGACCATGAGCATCGACCGCGACGAGGAGACCGGCCAGACCATCATCTCGGCAGTGGGCGAGGCGCAGGTTTCGGTGCTGCTCAATCGTCTGGAGGACCGCACCAAGGTTGCTGCCAAGAGCGTGCCGATCCGCATTCCGTATCGCGAGACCATCCGCCGCACGGCGAGCGCCCAGGGTCGCCACAAGAAGCAGACCGGCGGCGCCGGTCAGTACGGCGACTGCTGGCTGCGCGTGGAGCCGCTCATTGGGCCCGACGGCACGAGCGACGGCTATGAGTTTGTTGACGAGGTTGTGGGTGGCCGCATCCCGCGCTCGCTCATCCCCGCCGTGGACAAGGGCGTCCAGGAGACCATGAAGGACGGTATTATTGCCGGTTATCCGCTCACGGGCATTCGCGTCGCGGTGTATGACGGCTCGTATCACAGTGTCGACTCCAACGAGATGGCGTTTCGCGCGGCGGCTCGCATCGGCCTGCGCAAGGCGTGCGCCGATGCCGATCCGGTGGTACTGGAGCCCATCGAGGAAATCACGGTGACGATCCCCGAGAGCTACGCCGGCGCCGTGATGGGCGACATCTCGGCCTCGCGCGGTCGCGTGACGGGCATGGAGACCGATGAGCGCGGAGACACCGTGGTCATTGCCCAGGCGCCGCTGGCCGAGCTGACGGATTACTCGACGCGCCTGCGCTCCATCACGCGCGGCACGGGCGACTTTACCATGAAGCCCGCGGGCTATGAGCAGGTGCCCTATGACGTTCAGGCCAAGCTGGTCGAGCGCTATGAGGAGGGCCGCGCTAAGTAACTAGACGATAAAAAACCGCCGCGATGGGGTAGTTCCGTTGTGGCGGCTTTTTTGGCGGGCGAGGTGCCCGCCCCAGCATCTGTGGGGCGGGCACCTTTTTGTGCCGTTGCAGTAGAGAAAAGTCCTCCTTTGCTAGAATAAACGTATATAGACGTCTACTTGAACAGGGAGGCAATATGTACGAGGCGGTTATCTTCGATATGGATGGGCTTATGTTTGACACCGAGCCTATCTGGGCTTCTTGTTGGCCTAAGACCGCAATCGAGTTTGGGGTTGAGTGCATGGAGGGCCTTGCGGACGCCATGCGCGGAACCAATGGAGCCGAGGCCGTATCCATTATTCGCGAATGGTATGGTGACGAAGTCGACCCCAAGGCATTTGTTGATCGTTTTTACGAAATAGCCCATGAAGCATTGGCCCATGGCGCAGAGAAAAAACCTGGATTGGATAGGCTTCTCGAGTATCTCAAGATTGAAGGGATTCCGATGGCGGTTGCCTCCTCGTCGAGCAGGGAGATGATCAAGGCCAACCTGATAAGGGGAGGAATACTTCCATATTTTGATTCGATCGTTTCTGGTATCGAGGTCGAGCATGCCAAGCCCTATCCTGACGTCTTTTTAAAAGCGGCGGACGAGCTAGGGGTGCCGCCGCAAAAATCCCTCGTCTTGGAGGATTCCTATAACGGGGTGCGCGCGGGCTTTGCAGGAGGTTTTCACACCGTCATGGTTCCTGATCTCTCCGAGCCAACAGAAGAGATGGAAAGATTAGCCACGGCGATTGTCCTGAACCTTAATGATGTTGTCGACATGCTGGCAAGCGGAACATTGGGGTAAACAGGTTGAACGATGGGCTGTCGACTGTTTCTCGGCAGCCCTTTTTCTAATTCGAGACATTTAATGCTATGCGCAAGAATCAAAAAGGTATATAGTCGTCTATAAACAGGTACATAGACGTCTATATAAGTATCTGGAACGTAAACTCAACTCGAATTGCCGTAACCCGGTTGGAGGAATCATGGCAGTTGTAACTTCGACTGAGCTGATCCAGATTGCACGCAAGAACGGATGGCTCCTTCCCGCATATAACACGACCAATATGGAGATGACCCTGGGTATCTTGGACGGATTGCAGAAGGCCGGCATGCCGGGCATCCTCCAGATCGCCCCTACCAACGTTAAGCTTTCCGATTACGGCATGATCGCCTCTATCGTTAAACGCGCGGCGGAGGACTATATCGTTCCCACGTGTCTGCATCTTGACCACGGCAAGACGCTCGAGGATGTTCGACAGGCGGTTCAGGCCGGCTTTACCTCCGTTATGATCGACGGTGCCGCGTTGCCCTTTGAGGAGAACATTCGCTTCTCGCGCCAGGCAGTTGACTACTGCCATTGCTACGGCGTGCCCGTTGAGGCTGAGCTCGGTGCCATCAAGGGCAAAGAAGACGATCATGTTTCCGAGGCGGATCTTAAGACCGACCCCGATCAGGTTTGCGAGTTTGTGGAGCGCACGGGCTGCGACCTGTTGGCCGTGTCTATCGGCAACGTTCACGGCCTTGAGGATACGCCGCGCATCGATTTGCCGCTGCTTGAGAAGCTTGCCGAGGTGTCTCCGTGTCCCCTCGTTCTTCATGGTGGCTCGGGCATTCCCTATGAGACCATCCACGCTATGCAGCCACACAAGATGTCCAAGATCAACATCGCAAGCGACCTGCGCAAGGCCTACATCACGACGGTTGGCAAGGCGTACGAGGCAAACAACAACGAGCATAATCTCGCCAAGGTACTGATTGATACACGTAAGGCAGTTGCGGACGTTGCTTACAAGACGACGCACGCCATCAACGGCATCGCTGAGTAGCGCGGAATTACGAACATGGATGAGGCGATAATGGGTGCGCTCTACCTTGGTGTCGATGTGGGCACGTCATCGGTGAAGCTCACGTGCATTGATGAAGGCGGAAAAGTTGTCGCGACTGCGAGCGAGGCTTACGAGTGCTCTGAGCCTCATCCCGGTTGGCGGGAGATCAATCCCGAGACATGGTGGATCGCCATTTGCTCTGCATGCTCCCTGCTTGGAGAGAAAGTTGACCTGTCTCTAATAAAAGGCGTTGGTGCTACCGGGCAGATGCACACGACGGTCTTGATCGATGCCGATGGGGTGCCAACGTGTCCCGCCATAATGTGGAACGACCAGCGCACGATTGACGCTGTCTTTACCGAGAAGCAGTGGGCTCTGTCTGCGGGCTATCCTAGGGTCGCCAGCTTTCTTTCGACTGGGGTTCCGGCGATTAACCTTGCATGGATAGCTAAGAATAATCCTGAGGGCCTTTCAAAGAGCGAAGTGTTTCTTTCGGTTTCAGATTGGATTGCTCTCAAGTTTGGCGGGCGTGCTGGTACGGACTATTGCGGGGCTTCGACAACAGGGCTCTACGATAACGAGAGGCAAGCTTGGATCGGTGAGGTCTGCGAGCATTTTGGAATCCCCGAGTCGTTGCTTCCCGTTGTCGAGCCTTCTGATGCCGTAATTGGGGCCGTGGTTGAGAGAGCTTCAAGCGAGACGGGAATTCCCGCAGGTGCCATGATCGTGAGGGGAACGGGCGACAATCCCGCGGCAGCGATCTGCACGGGATGCCTTTTGGAGGGCGTCCCCACCATCTCACTTGGAACAAGCGGCGTGCTGATGTATTCATCTGAGGGAGTTGACCTTCCGGCTGTTGGCAAGCCCGTGTTGTTCAAGTGGGGAAATACCCTTAAGACCCAAATTCAGCTGAGTATCAGATCGTGCGGCGGTGCCAAGGAATGGTGGTACGGGCAGATTCTAAGCAGTGAGTCCTACGATTTGGAGGACAAGGCCGTCGAGGACCCCTTCTACGACATGAGGGATCTCATGTTCTACCCCCATCTATCGGGAGAAAAAGTCCTGCACGGTTGCCCGTCGGTACGCGGTGCCTTTCTGGGGCTTGATCTTGACACGACTCGTTCCGAGCTCGAAAGGGCTCTGATGGAGGGCACGGCGTATGCCTTAAGGGAGCTCAAGGAGTCCGTGGACCATTCGGAAGAGTGGCGCAGCATCAGGCTCGTTGGAGGAGGGGCCAAGAACGATTTTTGGGCGCAAACGCTCTCCAACGTGTTGGGGGTCGATATGGTGCGGATGGAATCCTCCGGTGCCGGTCAGGGCGCGGCGCTGCTGGCTCTCTCGGCTTCTTGCGGCCAAGACTTGACGGCGGTTGCCGCAGGGGTCTGCAGAAAACTCGATTCCATTGAAAAAAACGACAGGGCCCATGAGCTCTACGACGCGCGTTTTAGCAGGTATATGCGTATATTCGAGGCACTCCAAATTATCTATGAGCTAAATAGCGCGTAGCCGTTTGTCTTGTAAAATCTACCGTTCACCGAAAGGAATGCGAGAAGGCAACTCGAAGAGCGGTCCCTTTGTAAGATATAGACAACCGTAGACAACCATGAGCGTATATGGCCGATTGAAAAGGAGGAGGGGGCGCTCAGGTAGAACGATAGAAGCAACGAACATTAACTAAGGAGAATGAAAATGGGAGCAGTAAACGATTTCCTTATCTTCCTTGCGGAGGGCTTTACCGGCCTGTTTAATGCGGCTGGTGATCAGTTTGCCTCGTTTATTACGGGCATGATCCCCATGCTGATCTGCCTGATCCTTACGATCAAGGCAGTCATCCAGCTGATCGGCGAGGAGCGTGTCTATGGGTTCATGAAGAAGTGCACCAAGTATGCAGTTCTCCGCTATACCCTCATCCCGTTCCTTTGCACTTTCTTCCTCTGCAATCCGATGGCATACACCTTTGGTGTGTTTGTCGAGGAGGACTACAAGCCCGCATTCTACGATGCGGTCGTGTCCATGATGCACCCCATCGTTGGCCTTTTCCCGCACGCTAACTCTTCCGAGCTCTTTGTTTGGCTTGGTATCTCGGCCGGCTACGAGGCACTGGGAAAGAACTCCTCCGAGCTTGCTATCCGCTTCCTCATTGTTGGTCTAATCGTCTGCCTGATCAAGGGCATTGTCACCGAGAAGCTGTACCTCATCATGAAGAAGCGCAACGAAGCTAAGCTTGCCGCCTAGTAGTTCAGCGCAAAAGGAGAGTCTAAATCATGAGTGAATTCAAAAGCGTAAAGGCGTCCCACGGCGGCAACGGTTGGGGCGGTCCCCTCATCATTACCCCCACGGCCGAGAAGCCTTATGTTCTGAGCGTGACCCTGGGTGGCATCAGCCCGGTCGCCCTTCGCATTGCGGAGCTTACCGGCGCCGAGGCGCACGACCAGTTTAAGGACCCGATCGAGACCGATCAGGCATGCGCCGTTGTCATCGACTGCGCCGGCGTGGCTCGCTGCGGCACCTATCCCAAGATGGGCCTTAAGACGCTGAACATCAAGCCCGGTTCTCCGTCTGGTCCTCTGGCCCAGTTCATCACCGAGGATCTCTTTGCATCTGACGTCAATCCCGATTGCATCGTCCTTGCCGATGCGGCCGATGTTCCCGCTGAGCCGGTAAAGACCGAGAAGGCACACGAGGAGACGACGAAGGAAAACGTCCACGCCAAGATCGCCGAGGGACGTGCCGAGCTCGCATCCAAGGAGTCTAACGGCTTCATGGACGTTGTCTCCAAGATCGGCACCGGTGTCGGCCGCGTTATCAGCATCATCTACCAGGCAGCGCGCGATACCGTGAACGATGTTATCCGCAACATCATCCCCTTCATGGCGTTCGTCTCGGTTCTGATCGGCATCATCAACTACACCGGCTTCGCAAACGTTCTCGCTGGCGTCCTTACGCCTCTCGCGGGCTCGCTGCCCGGCATGCTGGCGATCGGCATGTTCTGCTCGATTCCGTTCCTCTCGCCGTTGATCTGCCCGGGTGCAATCATCGCCTCCGTGCTTTCCGTCCTCGTTGGCAACCAGATCGCCAACGGCACGATTCCTGCCAACTTTGCCCTTCCCGGCTTCTTTGCTGTCAATTGCCAGGTTGGTTCCGATTTTGCCCCCGTTGGCATGACCCTCATGGAGGCAAAGCCCGAGACGATCGAGATCGGTTACCCTGCGTTCCTGTTTGGTAAGCTGATCACTACCCCGATCCAGATTGTTCTTGCCTACGTACTGTCCTTCGGCCTGTAAACTGAATGCTTTGAGAGGGAAAGGCCTGCTATGCTCAACGCGCTCATTACAATAGCCTTCTTTATCCTTGTGTGGCTTGCTGGGACATTTACCCAGTATCGCTATTGGAGGAAGGTTCGCATCCTTATCCATGAGCACGCTCGTGATCATGAGGGATACTTGGGCACGGGTATGTGCAAGGTTAGCTTTAGCCGAAAAGCGTTTGTGATGATTCTGACGGATCATGACGGCGTGATTACCGGTTGCTATGAGCTCAAGGGCCTCTCCCTCAAACCGGAGTTTTCGGAGATGGGCGAGATGCTGGGGCTGAATATCGAGACGGCTCTGGACCATTTGGCCAACGAAAGCTATCACGATGCTTTTGCCCAGGCTATTCGTGTTATTGACAGGTCGATGACTGCGTCTGCAGCGTAACTAAGATAGGAGAAATCAAATGTACAAGGTTACGGTCACTGAGATTGGCTCGTTTGTTGAGGAACTTCTCAACGAGAAGATGGTGGTCTTGTTTGGCCCGACTGCTCCTGCGGAGTTGCGTGACATTTGCGTCGTTCACGATGGGGTCCCCACGGAGAATAACGTGCTCGTCGAGGGCGGCACTATCTCTATCGGCGACCAGGTCTACACGATTAAGGAGTTTGGTGAGGCCGCAAATGAGAACATGGGAGGACTCGGTCATCTGACCATTGCGTTCGATGGTGAGCGAGAGCTGCTTCCAGGAACTGTTCTCGTGGCGCCCAGCACGCTTCCCAAACTGGAGGCCGGCATTGAGATCAGCTTTAATAGCTAACTCGCTCGGTTTGGCAGGCCATGTATTAGTCGGAAAGGACGTGTTCCCTTGAAACGTTCCGATTTAAAACTGCCACTTTTTACAGTCAGTCCTAAGACCTATCTGCTTGGCGACGATTCGATCGCAGCGGCCCACCTTACGGATGAGATTGCAAAAGGGCGAAATCATTCGATTTTCTGGACCGCCCCCGTTCCTGAGCTCTGCGCGGTTGCAAAGGATCTGAAATTTGCAATTCCAACGGCGCAGCACGCCGATCTCATCGGCGATGGAAAGGGAATGGGACTGACGCCTCTTGAGTCGCTTAAGAGCGCGGGAGTTCGAGCTGTCTTTCTTAATCACACGGCACACCCCCTGGCCGTTGACAAGCTGGCGGCAACGATTGATCGCGCTCGTGAGCTTGAGATTCTAACCATTGTTGCGGCCGATAGTGTCACCGAATCCAAGGCGGTTGCAGCAATGAACCCGGATGTGATTCTTTGCGAGCCGAGCAGCCTGGTGGGTACGGGTCATACAAGCGGTGATGATTACATCGCAGAGACCATTGCCGCCGTTCGGTCCATTAATCCCGACATCGTTATCATGGAGGGAGCGGGAATCAGGTGTGGAGACGATGTTCGTCGCCTGATCGGGCTTGGCGCGCAGGGTACCGGCATTTCGAGCGCCCTGGCGATTACGGATGACAGGACGGCGTTGCTTACAGAGCTGTTTGACGCGCTGGACTAAATCCGCTTACTAAGAAGGCGAACCCACGGGTTCGCCTTCTTGCGTTTTGGAATCTTGTTGGGAGCAACGCTGTCACGCCCAAGAGGTTTAATGGCGGCGCTGAAAAACGGTGCCAAGTTGAAATCTGCTGGATTTAAGCCACACGCGCGCATATTCAATTGCGGAGTCATTGTCCAGGTAGACTGTTTGAAGCTGCTGAAGAAGTGGGGATTGCGTAGAGAGACCGAGCGCATTCGCGCGTTGGGTGTCTGCGAGCTTTGCCACAAAGGAGGTCTTCGAGTATTCGATCTGGTGGCCAGAGAGCCGCTCGATAATCGCAAAAAGGCCCTCGTTGACAAAGTCGGCCGTCTCTATGCCTGGGACAAGCGCCATGTTGATGTTGTTCTCGATAAACATGACGGGCTCGCCCTCAACGCTGCGTACGCGCTCAAGATGGAGATAATTGGAGCCTTCGGCAATGCCGAGGTGCTTGGAGATGTCTTCATCGCATTTGCAAACTTTGCAATCGAGAATGCTGGTTTCGAAAGAAAGGCCCTGCTCGCTTAAAGACTCGGAGAAAGAGATAAGGCCTTCAGTAAGGGGGAAAGAGATGTCTTTGGACTTAACGTAAGTTCCCTTTCCCTGAATTTGCTCAAGTAGACCCTCATCAACAAGCTTTGAAATGGCCTTTTTGATGCTGCCGCGGCTAACGCCGAGCGTGCTCATAAGGTCGACCTCCGACGGGATTTTGGATGCCTCTTCCCAAGCTCCCGAGGCGATGTTCTCGCGCAGATATTCGACCACTTGCATATAGATGGGGGTGGCACAGTCCTTTTTAATAAATGAGTCGTTGACGCGATTGGTCACAGTATCTCCTGATTACTTTGAAGCAAAATTGCCTTTATTTTACGTTGTTCTGCAGCGTTAACCTATTGAGATTGTAATTGCAAAGAATAAATTACGTATTTAGTGTGCGGCTTCTGCTGCCTTGGGCGCCTGTTCGAAATCAGCGACTTTGGCGCGATGCTGTAGGGGATAGAGGCCGTGCGGAGTCTATTCGGTTCAGGATGCGGCATTGCCGTTATCGAAAAAAGCACCAAGGGGCCGTCCCTCGGTGGTGGTTTTTGCCTTGGGTTATGGATTGTGGTTAGTCCCCGTTGGCTTGGTTTTTGCCGGTGGCGTAGTCGATCTGCACATGCGGTTGCAGGTTATAACAGTACACGTGGAAGCACAGCGTCTTGCCGTGATCCTCGACCGATTGGGCCTCAAGGCGCACGCCGCGGCAGAGAAGTTCCTCTTCGTTGTACATGGGCGTGACGCGGTAGAGCACATGGTTGCCCGTGTCGCGGATGTAGTCGAGGATCTGCTCCTCAAAGGGCAGCATGCCCGTTTCGTTGAGATAACGCGTGCCGGTCAGGAGATTTTTGCGGTTGGCGTTTTCGCCGCAGAGCGACCAAGCGATAAGGTGGCAGCGGTTATAGAGGCTCTGGCCTGGAATAAAGTCGTAGCGCTGCTGGTGCCATCCGGCGGGGTGGATACGCGAGATATCGCCGCGCTTGCCCTGACCGAGCGATTCGGGTCCTATGCAGGCGAGTGCTTTGCGGGTACGGCCCAGGCTGTCGAGTTTAGAGAACTTCTTAAAGCAGCCTTCTTCGGTGGCGCGCTCGTATTCATCGAGCGTGAACGACGGCGTGCCGAGCGAGTGCGTACCATCGGCGCGAAGGGCGACGTAGGGGTTACCGGCGTAGTCGGGAATGCTGGTGAGGTATACGCCGCGCGCGCGGTTGAGGTCGGGGTTTTCGACCTCGTCGATGGGGGTGGTGGAGCTGTCCTCGGCAACGTTGCCGTTGGTGTCGGTCGTGGCGGATTCGGAGCCATCGCCGGAGTCCTCGGAGCTCGCTGTTCCCGATTCGAGCCGGGCGACCAAGTCTGTCTCGTCGTCGGTACGGCTGGGGCTCTCGCTTTGCTTCTCGGCCAGAGCCGCTGCCTGCTCATCGCTTTGCGGCGAGAGCAGCTTGGGCGCTCCGTCGAGCGACCCCGTGAACAGCGCAAACCCCAGCACCACGGCGGTGCCGATGGAAAGTACTTGCTTGTAGACGGACTTGCGCGACATTGAGGCTCCTGGATGGACGGTTGGGAATCTACCAGTCTAGCAGGAGCCGGCAGAGGCCGTTCTGTCGAACAAATACTTAAGATTTGGGACAAACACTCCTGATTAATTTGTCCCGCAGTCTAGATCGAGGTGGAGTCGAGCCAGTTGAGCTTGCACTCGAGAATGCGCTGCTCGCCGGGTTCGCTGCTGCCGTCAAGTAGGGCGAGCAACATCTCGGCTGCTTCGCGACCTTCCTGGTCGACGGGCTCGATGATGGTGGAGACGGTCGGTGTGGTGAGATTAGTCCAGTCTTCGCAGTTGAGTCCCAAAAGGCCGATTTGCTGCGGAAGCAGATGGGCCATGGGCTGAAGTGCCTTGTAGACGCGGGGGAGCGCCCATTGGTTTTGGACAAAGATGAGCGTACGCTTGGCGGGATTAAACTTGAATTTAAAGTACTCGGTAAGCTCGTTGATTGACGGCTTGTTGTGGTCGATGGGGATGGCTTTGTAGAGCTGCCCATTCGCGGCTAATGCCTCGGCATATCCCTGAAAACGTTCCATGCGGGTGCGCATCTCGGTCATGTTGGCGGCAATGGAAAAGAAATCTTCGTAGCCGGCGTCGAGGAGTGCCTGCGTGGCATTGTACACGCCGTCGTAGAGGTTGGTTTTGATCCAGCTGGTGCCTGGGCTGTAGATGGCCGCGTCAAAAAAGACGACGGGCTTGCCGGCGCGTCTAATGCGGTCGTGCACGGCCTTGAAATTTGCCGTGGGCTGGATGATAAAGCCATCGACGCCCAGCGAGAGCATCTTGTCGACGTACATGAGCTCGGTCTCGGGGTTAAAGTTGCTCGTGCAAACGACCGTCTGGTAGCCCGCGGGGAGCATGACCTGCTCCATGCCATTGAGAACGAGCCCCGCCCATTTGTTGGTGTTATCCAAAATGATGATGGCAATGACGTGGGTTTGCTTGCCGGTGAGCGTCTGCGCTTGGGCGTTGGGAACGTATCCGAGTTCCTTAATGACGCGCGCGATTTTGTTCTGCGTCTTTTCGCTAAGCTTTTCTCGTTTGTCGTTGAGGTAATACGAGACGCTTGCCGTCGAGGTTCCCGCCTCTCGAGCGACGTCTGCAATCGTAACGCGCTGTTTTGCCACAGCGACTCCTTCCGACAGATGAGCATTTTCCAACATGATGACTTTGAGTCTTGGTGAGGGATGCGCTTCGGTGAGCGGCTTTCTCCTTTCATATGAGTATGCAACAAATGCGGTATACGGGTGGGGTCGAAATTTGTGACCGGCATGCGTATCTGCCGTCTACCGAGAAAATCAAATACTTCTTGACTTTTGAAATCGAGGGTAAAATCGCAGGATTCATTTTTGGTTAAACGCATAACTAAATAGCGTAACCAACGCTCTGACCTGCGCGTTTACCGAAATAAGCTGGCATTAAGAAAATTAAGCACCTATATTGGTCTTGTCGAAAAGACAGCAAGTCCAAACGGCAGGGGATGCTCCGGAGGCCTCCGCAAACGGTGTCTTGCGCACGCAACTCTATGAAAAGAGGGAAGCAATGAAGATCGTAGGCGTTGCCGCCTGTACCGTGGGTATCGCCCACACGTATATGGCCCAGAAGGCGATTCAAGATGAATGCGCCGCCCGTGGCATCGAGTGCAAGGTCGAGGCTCAGGGTGGCCTGGGTATCGAGAATGAGCTCACGCAGGAAGACGTGGACTCCGCCGACCTGGTCCTGGAGTCCGTCGACGTGGGTGTCGAGAACGAGGACCGTTTTGAGCAGAAGATGGCCGAGGGCAAGTTCCTCAAGGTCGGTACTTCCGATGTAATCGCCGATCCGGTCAAGATCATCGACCAGGCTGTTGAGATTATCAAGGTGACGGGTGGCGCCGTTGACGCGCCCAAGGCCGAGGCCAAGGCAGAGAAGAAGGCCGTCTCCGCTGCCCCGCAGGCCCCGACACCGGCGTCCAAGCAGTCTATCTTTGCCGATCCTGGCAAGACGCTGCTCAATGCATTCAATACCGGCGTTTCCTATTTTATCCCCATTGTCGTTATCGGTGGCGTGTTCCTCGCCTTCTCGTTGGCATCCGGTACTGCCGGTGCTAGCGGTATGGAGGTAACCAACCCGTTGATGGTGAGCCTTAATACCATCGGCATGGCCGGCATCTCCATGATGATTCCGGTGCTTGCGGCTTACATCTCCTACTCGATGGCCGGCAAGCCCGCGCTCGCCCCCGGTTTTGTCCTGGGCTACCTGGTCAACAACGCAGTCGTTACCCCTAACGGCAACAGCGTTTCGACCGGCTTCTTGGGCGCCATGATCATGGCAGTTATCTGCGGCTACTTTGTCCGCTGGATGAAGACCTGGAAGGTCAACAACACCATCCAGACCATCATGCCCATCCTGATCATCCCGATTCTGACCTCGCTTGTCCTGGGCATGGCCTATATCTACATCCTGGCCACGCCGCTTGGCTTTGTGATGGACTGGCTCACCGGCGTGCTCGGCAGCCTGCAGGGCGGTTCCGCAGTTGTCCTGGGTCTGGTCATTGGCGTTATGACCGCCTTCGATATGGGTGGCCCCATCAACAAGACCGCTTCGACCTTTACTATGGCCATCATGGCCTCCGGCATCTATGGCCCCAACGGTATGTTCCGCGTCGCCGTCGCCGTTCCCCCGATTGCCTGTGGCCTCGCTGCGCTCATCGCCAAGAACAAGTTCGATGACGCCGATCGCCAGATGGGTATCTCCGCACTGTTCATGGGCTGCATCGGTATTACCGAGGGCGCCATTCCCTTCGCGGTCAAGGACCTCGGTCACACCCTTCCCGGCATCTGCATCGGCTCTGCCGTGGGCGCGGCGCTTGCCGCCTTCCAGGGTATCGACTGCTACGTCCCGCACGGTGGCTTTATCGTCGCCCTTGCCACCAACAACGTCGCGCTGTTCTGCCTGGACATCGTGATTGGCTCCGTGGTCGCCGCTGCAATCCTGATTGCCATGAAGCCTACGCTCGATAAGCAGGCCAAGTAAACCTTTAAGGACTCCGGTTGTGCGGAGGGATGGATTTGACTCCGCACAACCGCCCCTACACAACAAAATCCATCCGTACTGATAGGGCCCGCATCTGGGTCCCAGGGAACTTTTGTCAAAAATCCTCTGGAGAAGGAGAACAAAATGTCCAACCTCACCATCCGCCAGGCCGTTCAGGGCATGCTCAAGCTGCAGGATAGCGGCGATCACGCAACCATGGTCGGCATTGGCCCCATGAGCCCCAACCTGATTCAGGCCGTGTTCGAGCTTGCCAAGGACGAGGATTTCCCGCCCATGTTTATCGCTAGCCGCAACCAGGTCGATATGGACGAGATGGGCGCCGGCTACGTCAACGGCTGGGACCAGACGCGCTTTGCCGCCGACATTAAGAAGGTTGCCGACGAGGTGGGCTACACCGGTCCGTACTACCTGTGCCGCGATCACGGCGGTCCGTGGCAGCGCGACGAGGAGCGTAACGCCCACCTGCCCGAGGACGAGGCCATGGAGCTCGCCCGCAAGTCCTTCGTCGCCGACATGGAGGCAGGCTTTGACCTGCTGATGGTCGACCCCACCAAGGACCCCTATCAGATCGGCAAGGTTATTCCGCTCGACGTGGTGCTTCGCCGCACGATCGATCTTATCGACTACCTTGAGCAATACCGTCGCGAGCATAACCTGCCCGAGGTTGCCTATGAGGTCGGTACCGAGGAGACCAATGGCGGCTTGACCTCTACCGATAAGTACGAGGAGTTCATTTCTCAGCTGCAGCCCGAGCTCGAGAAGCGCGGCTGCCCCATGCCCACCTTTATCGTCGGCCAGACCGGCACCCTTACCCGCTGGACGGAGCAGGTCGGTCACTACAACTTCAAGAACGCTCGCGAGCTTGCCGATATGGCCAAGCGCTACGGCGTGGGCCTGAAGGAGCACAACGCCGACTACCTGGATGACGCGACGCTGCTCGAGCACATCCCGGCTCACGTGACGGCCTCCAATGTTGCCCCTCAGTACGGCACCGAGGAGACCCGCGCTTACCTCAAGCTCTGCGCTACCGAGCAGATTCTGGTCGACAACGGCCTGTGCGACGATCCCTCCGACCTGTATCACACGCTGCTGGTCAAGGCTATCAAGACCGAGCGTTGGCGCAAGTGGATGACCGGCGACGACGTTAACCTGCAGGTTGACGACATCCTGGCCGACGACGAGCTCAGCCTGAAGATTCTGGATGTCTCCGGCCACTACGCGTTCAACGATCCCGAGGTCAAGGAGCAGGTCGAGAAGCTCTACCGCAACCTCGCTGCCCAGGACATCGACGGCAAGCGCTTTGTGATCGAGCACATCAAGCGCCCGATCAAGCAGTACGTCGTCGGCCTTAACCTCAAGGGCGTCACGAGCCGCATCGAGAAGGCTCTCGAGGACTAAGTAGTTTTTCCTACACGACGCCGGGCCTGGGGCATGTCCCAGCTGCAGGCCCGGCACATAGGACAAAGGGGCATCCCCTTTGTCCTTTCTTTTGAGTTTTGGATTCCTCCGAAGGAGTTTGCACCATGAAGTTCTTTATCGATACCGCCAACCTTGACGAGATCGCCGAGGCCAAGAGCTGGGGCTGCCTTGCTGGCGTCACCACCAATCCGTCCCTGTACGCCAAGACCGGCGGTAAGCTCGCCGACTTTGAGCCCCATATGCTCAAGATTGCCGAGCTCTGCGAGGGCCTGCCCGTGTCCGCCGAGTCCACCGCGACTACTGCCGAGGGCATGATCGAGGAGGGCAAGCGTCTTGCCGCCCTCGCTCCCAACATCGTGGTTAAGCTTCCCGTGTGCGAGGCCGGCCTCGCCGCCTGCCGCGCCCTGGCCGACGCAGGCGTGCGCGTCAACATGACGCTTGTCTTCTCGCCGACGCAGGCCCTCATGGCCGCCAACGCCGGTGCCCGCTACATCAGCCCGTTTGTGGGACGCTTCGACGACATCGCCGAGGACGGTATCTCGCAGCTCGACAACGTTGTGACCTGCATCAAGAACTATGACTGGACTGGCAAGAACGTCGACGACACCGTCGAGATCATCACCGCTTCGGTCCGCACGCCCAATCACGTGACCCAGGCGGCGCTGCTCGGTGCCGATATCGCGACCGTCCCCATGGCCGCTCTCAAGAAGTGCCTGCATCACCCGCTGACCGACCAGGGCCTCGCCTCTTTTGAGGCTGACTGGCAGAAGGTCGTCGCTCAGGCTTAACGACCGGGTTGCCCTCGGCATCGCGCCATCCGGTGCCGGGGTTGTTCTCAAGAGAGGAATTCGTATGACCAACCAGGAGCTGGCGAAGGTCGCCAATGAGGTCAGGAAGGGTGTCGTGACTGCGGTTCACGCGGCCAAGTCGGGACATCCGGGTGGATCGCTCGGTGCAGCCGACATCATGACGTATCTGTACTTTGAGGAAATGAATATCGATCCTGCCGACCCTCACAAGGCCGATCGCGACCGCTTTGTGCTCTCCAAGGGTCACGCGGCGCCGGGCCTGTATTCGGTGTTGGCAAATCGCGGCTATTTTCCCGTCGAAGAGCTCGAGACGCTCCGCCATATTGGCAGCCGACTGCAGGGCCATCCCAACATGAACGATACCCCAGGCATCGATATGTCCACCGGCTCGCTCGGTCAGGGCATCTCTGCTGCAGTTGGAATGGCGCTTGCCGCTAAGCACTGGGGCGACAGCTACCGTGTCTACACGTTGCTGGGCGACGGTGAGTGCGAGGAAGGCCAGGTGTGGGAGGCGGCTATGTTTGCCGGCAACCATGCGCTCGACAATCTTGTTGCCGTCGTCGACCACAACGGCTTGCAGATTGACGGCACGATCGATGAAGTCAACTCGGCCATGCCGCTTGCCGACAAGTTCCGCGCCTTTAAGTGGCATGTGATAGAGCTAGCCGATGGCAACGACATGGCGCAGATTGAGGCGGCTTTCGCCGAAGCTCGCGAGGTGACCGGCGCGCCCGTCGCTATCATCGCCGAGACGGTGAAGGGCAAAGGCGTCTCCTTTATGGAGAACCAGGTTGGCTGGCATGGCAAGGCGCCCAATGACGAGCAGTTTGAGCAGGCCATGGCCGAGCTCGCGGCAGCAGGAGAGGAACTCTAATGGCAGAGGTCAAAAAAGTCGCCACGCGCGTCAGCTACGGCGAGGCACTCGTCGAGCTGGGCAATGAGCACGATGACTTTGTAGTGCTCGATGCCGACCTGGCTGCCGCTACGCAGACGGGTAAGTTTAAGACTGCCCATCCTGAGCGCTTTTACGATGCCGGCATCGCCGAGAGCAACCTGATGGGTCTTGCCGCCGGCATCGCGACCACGGGCCGCGTTGCTTTTGCGAGCACCTTTGCGATGTTTGCCGCCGGTCGCGCCTACGAGCAGGTCCGCAATTCCATTGGCTACCCGCACCTCAACGTCAAGATTGGCGCCACCCATGCCGGCATTTCGGTGGGCGAGGACGGCGCCACGCACCAGTGCTGCGAGGATATCGCACTCATGCGTACGATTCCGGGTATGACGGTGGTCGTTCCCGCCGACGATGTCGAGGCCCGCGCCTGTGTGCGCGCCGCCTATGAGTTTGAGGGGCCGGTCTACATGCGCTTCGGCCGCCTGGCAACACCGGCCATCAACGATCACGAGGACTACGAGTTCAAGATCGGCCGCGGTGTTGTTGTACGGGAGGGCTCTGATGTCACGATCGTCGCGTGCGGTCTCATGGTCGCCGAGGCGCTCAAGGCTGCCGAGGTGCTCGCTGCCGAAGGCATCGATGCCGAGGTCATCAATATGCACACCATTAAGCCGCTCGATGAGCGCCTGGTTGTTTCCAGCGCGAAGAAGACCGGTCGTGTGGTGACCGCCGAGGAGCATTCGATTGTCGGCGGATTGGGCGAGGCCGTTGCGGCGGTGCTCGCGGAGCAGCACCCGGTGCCTATGCGCCGCGTTGGCGTGCGCGATGTGTACGGCGAGTCCGGCCCTGCGGTTGATTTGCTGCACAAGTACGGTCTGGACGCCGAGGGTATCGAGGCCGCGGTCAGGTCCGTGTTGTAAGGAGTGTTTTCCATGGGATTTGTATCTGCCAATCAGGTAACGATTGGGTATGCCGCCGCATCGCGCGAGGATGCTTTGCATTATTTGTCTGAGCAGGCCGTTGAGCTTGGCTTTGCCGACGATGCTTCTGCCGTCGAGGCCGCCTTTATCGCTCGCGAGAACGAGGCCGAGACTGGCCTTGTCGCCGGCTTTGCTGTTCCTCATGCCAAAAGCGACGCGATCCATGCGCCGGGCGTTGCCGTGCTCAAATTGGCCAAGCCCGTCGAGTGGCCGAGCTTTGATGGCGTGCCCGTTGATGTTGCGCTTGCGCTGTACGTGCCCGCCGGCGAAGCTGGAACCACGCACTTGCGCCTGCTCTCCAAGGCTGCCGTAATGTTGATGGATGCCGGCTTCCGCGACAAAGTGCGCGCGAGCACCGATCCCGCCGAGATCGCGGAGCTTATTAACGCCGGGCTCGAGGGTTAGGTGCAACCAGCCCGCTCAATCTATTGATTCTTCTCCAAGGAGCAGGGCCGCAACGCATACGACGTTGCGGCCCTGTCTGTGTTTCCCCAGATAAAACCTGCCAAAATAAACCTGTCCCTTTTTGGCGGGTTGGCGGGGTAATGCCCGCCGCAACTTATGGCACGGTTGGGATGTGTGCGCTTTAAAGAGCGGCGCCCATGGTTAGAGAGATTACGCTCGTCTCTCTAAATGTCTCTCTAACGGGAAGCTCGGTTAGAGAGATAGCCTTAGGCTATCTAGCAGTGAATTTGATGCATCTCTCTAAATTTCTCTCTAAAAGAAGGTGCTCATCTCTCTAAAGTTAGAGAGATATACTAAGCTTTAGAGAGATAAATCTATTGTTTTAGAGAGACGGAATGCCAATGCTGTTGGATGAAACTCTTGGCCTTATCGTTGAGCGCCTTCGCAGGCGGGGGACCGATGACGCATCGGTAGAAGTTAAAGCCTGCACGAATAAATTGAGTGCAGACGTATGGGAGACAGTGAGTGCTTTTGCGAACACTGCGGGCGGGCTCATTATTTTGGGCCTGAACGAAGCCGAAGGATTTGTTCCTTCTGCCAACTTTGCTATCGACAGGGTACGCGACCAGTTTGTTTCGGGTATCGGAGACGGAGGCTCAGCGGCGGTGGTGACCCATGCGCCACGGTATGAGCTTGATCGAGGCGAGGTCGACGGGCTCCAGGTACTTCTGGTGCGCATCTTTGAACTTGAGCTCAAAGCGAAGCCATGCTATATCGGCGCGCGCGGCGTGCAGAACGGTAGCTACAAGCGCGTGGATGATAAAGATATCAAGATGTCGCCCGCTGAGCTATATGAGCTACAGAGTGCGCTGCTTCCGAGTGATGCAGACGGTACGGTGGTTTCGGAGGCAACAGTCGAGGATTTGGATCCAGATGTCGTGCGGTCCATTATCGCAAATCGTCGGCTGCAGACCCCGCGCGTTTTGCGCGGGGCCGATACGCTGGAAAAGCAGCTGGCCAGACTCAATATCACTACAAAGGATGGAGCTGTGAAGCTCGCGGGGCTGCTGTCGGCGGGAATCTACCCCCAGCAGTTCTATCCTAAGCTGATGATCGATGTCGCCGTTCATTCCGATGTGGAAAAATCTGCTCCTGGGCAACCCCGGTTTATTGACCGCCAGTTGTGCGATGGCCCGATTCCGGCTTGCATCGAAGATGCCCTCGCTGCGATCGGACGAAACTTGCGCAAAGCGGCGATAGTGCGAGGCGCTGGTAGAAGTGAAGATTGGGAAGTACCCCAGGAGGTTTTGCGCGAGGCCTTGGCGAATGCCTGTATCCATCGAGAGTATTCGCCCATGTTTGTGGGGCAGGCCGTGAGCGTCGATATCTACCCAGACAGAATAGAAATCAAAAACCCCGGCGGGCTTTGGGGCGGAAAGACGTTGGACAATCTTGCGGACGGGGAATCGCGCTGTCGAAACCCAAAGCTCATGAGTCTGATGGGGGCGACGCCGTTAGAGCATGCTGAGGGGGCTGTTGCGGAAAGTCAGGGATCTGGCATCCCGGCTATGATTCGCGAGATGGAGTCTCGTTCGCTTGGCAGGCCGAAATTTATCGTTAAGGCCGATTCGTTTACGGTGCTGCTTTCCCGGCGCGGGGCGGAGCTTGCTGAAAACCGCATGTGGATTCAGGGCCATGTGGACACCGAACTGACGCATCGCGAGGAAACATTGCTCATGTTTATGCGGGAGCATGGGTGCGTATGCGATGTTCAAAAAATACGAGAGGCTTTGAAGTGGGATTCGGATGACATTCGCCTGATCTGCGGGGACCTTGTCGATAAACATGTCCTGTCAAAGTGTGGCAAAGACACGTTTGAAATTATCGATATGAGCAGAGAATCGTCAGCTTCGACGGCGGATAGGATCCTGGAGGCTCTCAGCGCCGGAATGGATATGACGGCGCGAGAAATAGCGGTTGCATCGGGGGTCAAGATTTCGTCCGTCCGTTACCATCTGCCAAAAATGGCGGATAAAGGACTCATTGAAGTAATGGGTTCATCGACGAGCCGCAACCGCCGCTATCGGAAGAGGTAGATGCAGCCGAGTCGCCTCTCTAGTGTCTCTCGAAGTTAGGTGGATACTAGAGAGGCGATGGCTCCGCGATATTTCCCCAGATAAAACCTGCCAAAATAAACCTGTCCCTTTTTGGTAGGTTAAACGGCGTAACTTAAAGGTTCATGTTGCCGTGGACGTAGGGGGTGACCTCGGGGGAGATATGATCGCAGCCTAGGTTGCGCAGGGCAGATTCGATGGCGGCGGGAAGCGGGGCCTTGCCCTCGTCGTTGACTGCGGTGCTGCCGAGGGCGGCGATCTTGGCGACGTCTGCCGGCGCGGCCTCGATATGCATGCAGCCGCCGACGAGGCGTGCGCGGACCTGGTCCAGGCCAAGGTCGTGCAGGTAGTCCTCACAGGTGCGGATTACATCGACCTTCTCGCGCGTGAGCTCCTCGCCCGTGGGGACGCGCGTGGCCAGGCAGGCTCCTGCCGGCAGGTTCCAGACAGGATAGCCCCAGGCGCGTAGCAGCTCGCGCTCCTCGTCCTTGGTAAAGCCGACCTCCATAAGCGGCGAGCGCACGCCGAGCTCCTGGGCGGCGCGCATGCCGGGGCGGTAGTCGCCGCGGTCGCTTGCGTTGCTGCCGTCGATGACGGCGGGAAAGCCCAGCGACTTGGCGTGGTTGACGATGGCGGTAAAGCCGGCGCGCTTGCAGTGGTAGCAGCGGTCGGCGTCGTTGCAGGCTACCTGGGGGAGCTGCAGCTGATCGACCGAAAGGTTGAGCACAGGGAGCTTAAAATGCGGCCCTTCTTCGGCTTGCCCGTCAACGGACCGCTCAAACGAAGCCTGCTCGGGCGTGCCGATGAGCGGCGTGGTGAGGTGAACGAGAAGCGTGCTGGCGGGCATGATGCGGGCGCAGACTGCGGCCAAAAAGCTGCTGTCGACGCCACCGGAAAAGCCGATGGCGACGCGTCCGTATGCCAAAAGCAGCTGCTCGAGCGCTGTGAGTTTGTCCTGAAGCCCCTCTGCAGGTGCGGTGGTGTCTGAAAGCATGAATCGATCCTTGCCGTTGAGTACTCGGTCGAAAACTATAATCCTACCGAGCCGCTTGTCATAAGACTTCTATCTATATAACGAAAGTGCAATATGCTATATACGTTATATACAAGTTTACAGGTGCGGTAAAGTTGCGGGAGTACAGCAGCGCGAAGAGATGGGGGACCGATATGATCAAGGCCGTTATTTTTGACATGGACGGAACGCTGGTCGACACCGAGCGTTTGGGTATCAAGGCGTGGAAGGCGGGCGCGGCCGAGCTGGGATTCGCGATTGATGATGCGCTGATCCATCAGTTTATCGGTCGTACGCTGCCCGATGTCATGGGCATCCTTGAGGAGCATTACGACAGCAGCGAAACCGCTGAGGCAATCTATCGTCGCCATAAGGAGATTCGCGACGAGATGGTCAAGACCGATCTGGAGCTTAAGGCTGGCGCTGCCGAGTGCCTGGACGAGCTGCTGGCTGCGGGCTATCACGTGGGCCTCGCGACGTCGTCGCGCCACGTTACCGCCGAGCGCAACCTTAAGACGGTTGGCCTCTTTGACAAGTTTGAGACGGTGACCTGCGGCGAGGACGTCGTGCACGGCAAGCCCGACCCCGAGATGTACCTGCTCGCCTGCGAGCGCGCGGGCTTTGCCCCCGAGGAGTGCGCCGTGGTCGAGGATTCCCGCAACGGCTGCGTCTCGGGCATCACGGCCGGCTGCCACGTCTTTGCCGTCCCCGATATCGTGCCGCTGCCGCAGGACGTGGTGGATGGCTGCGAGGCCGTGCTCGATACGCTGTTCGATCTGCCGGCGGCGGTCAAGGCTGTGCGCTAGCGTTTGCCGCGAGTCGCCATGCCCCGCGCCCGATCCCGCAGGACGGTGACGGTAACGGCGCCTGCGCGGAGGCACTGTTCTAAAAAATGGAATTGAATACATTTTTGCAAAAAAGCTAATGAAAAATGGATTACATTCCATAAAAATCCGTAGCCGCAGGTTCGGCTAAACGGGGAAGGCCCGTGGGGTCAGCAAAAACGCCGCAGCGGGGCTGTTTCCGTTGCGGCGTTTTTTTACAGGTAGGCGCCCAGGTTGATGTCGGTTGTCGGGACTATGGGTTGGCCCGTCGGATGCGGCTTGGCATTTTGGGTGCTTACGCGCTCGAGCAAGAAGGGACGCACGATTTCCTGACGGTTGATGTCCTCGATGGCCGTGACCGCGGTGACGGTGCGCGCGGCAGAGCCGATGCGGACATGCTTTGTCTTCGCCGGCGCCTTGTTCTCGATTTGCTCCATGAGCAATTGAACGCCCTTGCGGCCAATCTCGTAGCCTGGGGGTGCTACCGTGGTGAGCGGGACCGCCCCGCTCCAAGCGAGTGGGTTGCCGTCGCATCCGGCCACGCGAACCTGCTCGGGGACGGAGATGCCTTTGTCGGTCAGCGCCGAGATAACGCCCGAGGCCAATACGTCGGTCAGGCCGACCACGAAGTCGGGGCGCTCGTCCGCGGGGCGCTCAGCGATTTGGGCACCGATGCCGTAGCCGTCGGCAGCGGTATTCCATTCGCCGGCGTCGATGACTTCGATCTTGATATCGGGATGCAGGGCGAGGGCCTTATGGATGCCAAGTACGCGCAAAGTGAGCTGCATAAATGCCGCTCTGCCCACAACGGTGATATGGCGTGCGCCACGGGCAACGGCGAGCTCGGCGATAATGCGGCCTTGTGCCTCGTTGTCGGCAGCCACGTAATAACCGGGCTCGGAGCAGTGGATGTCCAGATGGACGATCGGCACGGGCACTTTAGTCATGGCCGGGTGCCAGTCGGGAGATGCCATGGGCTGAACCATGACGCCGGACATCTGCGTGCCCATAAAATAGCGCAGGTAATGATCCTCGAGAATATCGTCGTTATCGGCATTGGCGATGAGCAAGTCATAGCCGTGCTTGCGTGCCTCGTTGTGGGCACCGCTGGCGATTTGGAGCGAAAAGCCGTGATCGAGACGGGGGAGGACAAGGCCAAAGGACTTAGTGGTGCCGCCGGCCAGCTGGCGAGCGCTTTGGTTGGGCAGGTAGCCAAGGCGATTGATGGTCTCGTTGATGAGCTTGAGGGTCTCGGGGCGCAGCTTTTCGGGGTGGTTGAGCGCGTTGGATACCGTGCCCAGCGAGACCCCTGCCTCGCGCGCGACGTCGCTGATTTTTACCTTTGCCATAGCGGCCCCTTTGATGCGTTTCAAGTACAAGCCAGATTGTAGCATCCCAAACCTACCAAAAAGGGACAGGTTTATTTTGGCAGGTTTTATCTGGGGAAACGCCGTTGCCAGCGCGGCCACCACAAAGGTTCCTGTCCCCATTGTGGTGGTTTGGACCGGCTGGGCATGTGTGCATCGGGTGGTATCTAAGTTGAGATACCACTTCTGGTATATCAGCTTGCGCTTGCGTGAGTACAATACTCGAACGTTGTACGTCTCAGCGCCCCCTGTGCGTGGACGTCTTGCAGTCACGCGAACGAAGGGATTTATCCTATGTGCGGAATTGTCGGCTACACCGGCTCTGATATTGCAAAGAACATCCTGGTCACAGGCCTTAAGCGCATGGAGTATCGCGGCTATGACTCCTCGGGCGTCGCGCTCGAGGTGGGCGAGGGCGCCGCGGCGCACCTCGACGTTATCCGCCGCGTGGGTAAGGTTGCGGGCCTGGAGAGCGAGCTTTCCAACATCGACAGCGACGCCACCTGCGGCATCGGTCATACCCGTTGGGCTACCCACGGCAAGCCTTCCGTTGTCAACGCCCATCCCCACACCAGCTGCGATGGTCGCATCGCCATCGTCCACAACGGCATCATCGAGAACTTCGCCGAGCTGCGCGAGGAGCTGGAGGGCCGCGGCCATCACTTTAAGAGCGAGACCGATACCGAGGTTTTCGCGCATCTGATCGAAGAGGCTTATGCCGAGACGCACGACCTGATGGCCTCCGTGCGCGAGGCTTGCACCCACGTGGTCGGTGCCTACGGTCTGGCCGCCGTGTGTGCCGACGAGCCTGGCGTGATTGCCGTTGCCCGCAAGGACTCCCCGATCGTGGTCGGCGTGGGCGAGACCGGCTCCTACGTTGCCTCCGACGTGATTGCGCTCATCGACGCCACCCGCGATGTCGTGGTGCTCGAGGACGGTCAGTTTGCCAAGCTCACGCCTGCGGGCGTCGAGTATACCGACGAGGCCGGCAATGTCATCGAGCCCAAGGTCACCCACATCGATTGGGATCTGGATATGGCCGAAAAGGGCGGTTATCCCGACTTTATGCTCAAAGAGATTCACGAGCAGCCGCGCGTCGTGCGCGACACGCTGGTTGGCCGTATGACGCCTGCCGGCGAGCTCGACATCGATGAGCTGGGCCTGTCCCTCGAGGAGCTCAACGACATCGATCGCGTCTACGTGATCGCCTGCGGCACCAGCTATCACGCCGGACTCATCGCCAAGAACCTTATTGAGGGCTGGGCTCGCATTCCCACCGAGGTCGAGGCTGCCAGCGAGTTCCGCTACCGCAACCCCATCATCACGCCGACGACGCTTGTTGTGGCCGTGTCCCAGTCGGGCGAGACGGCCGATACCCTCGCCGCCATTCGCGACGCGCGAATCAAGGGCGCCAAGGTCTTTGGCATCACCAACGTGGTGGGCAGCCCCGTGGCACGCGAGAGCGATGGCGTCATCTACACCAAGGCCAACAAGGAGATCGCGGTCGCCTCGACCAAGAGCTTCATTGGCCAGGTCGTGAGCCTGACGCTGCTGGCTTTGCTGTTGGCGCAGGTTAAGTACCGTCTGACCACCAAACAGGCGCGCATGCTGTTCCGCGAGCTTTCCGATACGGCCGAGCAGATTCAGTGGATTTTGGATACCCAGACCGAGGCCGTGCATGAGGCCGCCCTGCTGTGCAAGGACGCGCAGTCGGCGCTGTTCGTGGGTCGTGGCATGGGTGCTGCTATTTCCTACGAGGGCGCGCTCAAGCTCAAAGAGGTCAGCTACCTGCACGCCGAGGCCTACGCCGCCGGCGAGATGAAGCACGGCCCCATCGCGCTGGTCGATCCGGGCTTCCCCGTCATCGCCGTGGCCACCAAGAGCGCCACCTACGACAAGACCGTGTCGAACCTTATGGAGTGCAAGGCGCGCGGTGCCAAGGTCATCGTCGTTGCCACCGAGGGCGACGAGGAGATCAACAAGATTGCCGACTGCATCATCCGCGTACCGGCCGTCCGCGACGTGTTCAGCCCCATCACGGCGAGCGTCCCGCTGCAGCTGCTCGCTCGCGAGGTCGCTATCTTGCGCGGTTGCGATGTTGACCAACCCCGAAACCTGGCAAAGAGCGTTACTGTCGAGTAGCGGATGTTGCGCCAGGTATGTGGCGTTGCCGTTGTTGGTGCTATTTAACAGCCAAGGTCCGGCTCCATTGCAGCGGAGTCGGACCTTGTTGCATTTGCCCAGATAAAACCTGCCAAAATAAACCTGTCCCTTTTTGGCAGGTTAGCGGAGCTTGCTGGTCTCGAAGTACTCGGGGAACTGGTCCAGAACCTCGGTTTGGTTACGGAACATCATGTGCAGGTGCTTGCTGACCAAAAAACTCGCTTCGATGGGGTCGCGACCGGCGATAGCGCGGCGGATTTGCTTGTGCTCGTTAACAGTCTCCTGATTGTCGAGAACCTGCGTGGCGGCGCGCAGCCAGCGGAAGCGCTCCAGGTCGGCATTGGTCGCCTCGAGCCACGACCACACGGTGCTGCGGCACGCGATGCTAAAGATCATGCGGTGCATGAGGTTGTCGCTTAAAAAGAAGCCGATGCGATCCTCCTCGGCCATGGCCTTTTCCTGCAGCACGATGGCGCGGTCGAGCTGCTCGATGCCGGCCGACGTGGCGCGCGCACAGCACTCCACAATCACCTGCTTTTCCAGATGCTCGCGGATGTAACAGGCACTCTCGGCAAGGGTGAGGTTGATGGGTGAGACGTAGGTGCCGCTCTGGGGCACGGTGCGCACCAGGCCTTCCTGCGCCAAGCGAACCAAAGCCTCGCGCACGGGCGTGCGACCCATGTCCAGGTCATCGCAAAGCTGCTTGACGCCCAGCTTTTCGCCCGGCTTATAGTCCAGGTAGACGATTTTGCGTCGAATGGTGTGGTAGGACTGGTCCTGTAGGCTCGTTTCCTGCTCGCCGACGTGCATCGATTCTTCCATAGCGCCTCGCAACTGTTCTATCAAACTCATATGTCAGTTGTTAATTATGCCGCGAATCAGCTCTCCGCGGAGGGTAATTCGGCTGTCGCCCGAGAACTATTGCGGCATCTTAGTCTGTATTTGCGCAAGGCTATGCCCAATGTTGCCGTATCATAAGCCGTCGCAAACGTGAAAGAGAAAGAAGGAATCCCATATGCAACTGGCGAATATCGTACGCGAGCGCTGGAAGGGTGTCTTGTTCTGCCTGATCATCGCTATCCCCGCAACGCTGCTCGGCAAACAGATTGAGGTGGTCGGTGGGCCGGTATTCGCCATCCTCTTCGGCATGGTTCTGGCGCTCGTCTTTCCCAAGAATCGCCGCGAACGGCTCGCCGCCGGTGTCACCTATACGTCTAAAAAAGTCTTGCAGTACGCGGTTTTCCTGCTTGGCTTTGGCATGAACCTCTCCCAGATTCTGTCCAAGGGCGCCCAGTCGCTACCGATTATCGTGGCGACAATCTCGACCTCGCTTGTCATCGCCTTTGTGCTCTGCCGCGTTATGAACGTGCCGAGCAAGATCGCGACGCTTGTGGGCGTGGGCTCGTCAATTTGCGGCGGTTCTGCCATCGCCGCGACCGCGCCCGTCATCGATGCCGACGATCGCGAGATTGCCCAGGCTATTTCGGTCATCTTCCTGTTTAACGTTATCGCGGCGCTCGTGTTTCCGACGCTCGGCGGTATGCTCGGGCTGACCAACGAGGGCTTTGGCCTGTTTGCCGGCACCGCCATCAACGACACCTCGTCCGTAACGGCTGCAGCGAGCGCTTGGGACAGCATGCATCCCGGCGCCAATGTGCTCGAGAGCGCCACGGTGGTCAAGCTCACCAGGACGCTGGCCATTATTCCCATCACGTTGGTCCTCGCATGCTGGCAGATGCATCTGGCGCGCAAGGCCGGCGGCGACGCCAAAAGCACGTTCTCGCTTAAACGCGCGTTTCCCATGTTTGTGCTGTTCTTTGTGCTGGCGAGCGTAATCACCACGGTGCTTCAGCTTCCCGTGTCCATCACGGCGCCCATCAAGGAGCTGTCGAAGTTCTTTATCGTGATGGCCATGGCGGCTATTGGCTTTAATACCGATATCGTCGAGCTGGTCAAAAAGGGCGGCAAGCCCATCGCGCTGGGCTTTTGCTGCTGGATTGGCATTGCGTGCATGAGTTTGGGAATGCAGCACGTGCTGGGAATCTGGTAGAGAAGTAGCTTATTCGCGTGCTGGTTGCTGGTTGCTGGTGAGCGCAAGCCTGCGGTGGAGCGATAGGAGCTCTTGCGGGTATGGCTTGTCCGCAGGTTTATAAGTCCCGAAGAGCTCTTATCGCCCCGCCAGGATGGCGATGCGGGGCAACACCTATACTCGCAGGACGGCGCTTTCTGCCCTATAGTGTTTGGTGAGCAATATCGTTCAATTTTGAAACACTCGGTCGTGCGACCGTCGGCGGTTGCACGTCGCCGCGGACAGGGGCAAATCATGGATAGCGATGCCAAGCTGAACATCTTGACCGAGGCCCTGGCTGCTGCCGGGGCCTCGGCATTGGCAATCGATGCGCGTGGGGACGTCGCGATTTCGACCATGAATGACGCGGCGCTTGAGCGGGATGTGGCGGCTTTTGTCGCTGAGCGCCTCGACCGTATAGGAGACGGCGCGCGTCTGGTTATGGGGCGTGCGGGTACGCGCCTGAGCCTGACCGTTCGCCCCACCGACAAAGAGGGCGGGGGCCTTTGGGTCGTCGTGGTCCGCGAGGTGCGCGGCGCCGCGGCACATGCGGGCATCGAGTGGCTCAACGCCGACGAAGTTGAGGCCCGCTACGAATCGAGCGCGTACGGCATCGTTGAGGGGGCGGCCTCGGTAGCTGCGCCGGTCGCCGAGAGCTACGCGCGCGGCGTGCCCCTTATGCTCGAGGGCGAGCTGGGGGCGGGTCAGGTCGAGATCGCCAAGCGCCTCTATCTGGACGGTCCTTTTGCCGATCAACCCTTTGTTGCCGTTGCGCTCGATGAGCTTACCGATCGCGGTTGGCGCCACGTGCTCAAAAGCGCCGAATCGCCGTTGTTCCAAACGGGGCTGACACTTTACATTGCGGGCTGGAATGCGGTTGGCCCCCAGCGCCTTCGCGAGCTCGTTTCCACGATGGCCGACACCGCGTTGGCGACGCGCTGCCATGTGGTGCTGACGGCGAATGACATGCCGGGCGGCAGCGAAAGTAATCAAGCCGCCTTTGTGACCGAGCGCTTCGCCTGTGCGGTGAGCGTGGCGCCGGCAATCGTCGAGCAGGGGGCCGCGTCGACGAAGGTTGCGCGCTATTTGGAATATCTCGCTGGTGCATTTGGGACGGCAGCACCCACGCTGTCTGCCGCGGCGACGAAGGCGCTCGATGCTTACCGCTGGCCGCGCAATTATCTGCAGCTCCGCGAGGTCTCGGAACGACTGTATATATTGGTGGGGGCGGGCACGGTGGATCGCGCTGTGGCGGAGGAAGTGCTAGCCCAAGAGGACGTGATTAAGACCGCAACCTTTGGCGCCCCGACACTCGAAAGCGACCTGTATATCCTGCGACCGTTGGCCGATACCGAGCGAGATATCGCGCATCTGGTTGTAGATCATCTCCACGGCAACCGAACCCGTGCGGCGGAGGTGCTGGGCATAAGCCGAACAACGCTGTGGCGCTTACTGAAGGACGATGACCGTTGAGCGAGGCGCCCGTGACCGCGCGCGACGCGTGTGCTACAGTCCAAAGCGTTATTGTTTCGATTTGGTTACGGCGTGCGGGGGCGTATGGCTGAGACTACAAAACCGAGCCGCAGAAGGCGGAGCGCCGCGCCGGTCAACCGACGCACGACATCGGTGACGTGGGGCAAACACGCCTCGGGGTTTGATGGTTCGTTCAAGCGCACTAAATACGGCTATCCTTCGGCAAGCGCCCGCTTGGCCATGCAGGCAGAGTCCTCGTTGTGGGGCCGCAAGTGCGTGGTGGGCTCAAAGCTCAAGCACGACGGAACGCTCGGTTACATCAGCCGCGGGGCGGCTCGCCGCAGCGGACTCAATCCGGCTGGTTGGCATCGTTATGTTCCGATCGCGGTCGTCATTGCGGTGATCATCATCGCACTCGCTGCGCTTGGCTACGCCGGCGGCGGCGCCAACTTGGACGCAGTGTTTAAATCGCCCGAGCTCGCGCATGCAGGCACAGAAATTGTCGAGGGCGCTCAGACCCAGACGGGCGTCGCGCCCCAGCGCGGTATCGTTGCGGCAGCCTCCACCATTGCCGACGCTCAAAAGGACGAGGACGAACAGGGCGACGGCGCCGAAACGACTCAAACGAACGAAACGACGACAACTCCACCGGCAAGATAAGTTGCGAGCGGGTCCGCCGTTCGTTAGAACGGCGGAGCTAATTACTTTACATACACCACGTTGTTGCGGCGGGGTTTGGGCTCGGGTAGCGTGTCTTCGGCATAGCCCAGAATGCAGTGACCGACACCGCGCAGGCTGCCGTCGGCGGGCAGGCCCCAGCTGGCCAGCAGCTCCAGGCCCTCGGGCGAGTCAAAGACCTCATGCGCGCGGTGAATCCAGCACGAATCGACACCCAGTGCATAGGCGGCGTTGAGCAAGTTGCCCATGGCGAGCGAGCCGTCTTCCAGATACGTGGGCACGCTGCGGTCGACCAGCACCACCACAACGGTCTTGGCGCCATAGAAGGGGTCGCCGTTGCTGCCCATGACCTGGGCGTTGAGCTGTGAGAGACGCTCGACGGTCGCGGGGTCGGTGACGGCGACAAACGTCACCGGTTGGCGGCCCATGCCGCTCGGTGCATATTGGCCGGCTTCGATAATACGTGCAAGCTTTTCGGCCTCGACGGGACGATCGCTGTATTTGCGGCAGCTGCGGCGGTGGATGAGTGCTTCGATAGTCTCCATGGTGTCTCCTTGCGGTGGCGTTGCAGATGCCCCGTTCATACCCGTCGGGCTCAAACGATAGACGGTCAATTGCCCGGCCAAAAGGGTAGATTCCAATTGGGAAAGTAGGTTTGCATAAAAGTACCTTCAGAATGTGACAAACAAATGGGATGGTTAAACGTTTTATCCCGTCTACCCTGCGGTTTTTTACCACTTGCCTAAATGACGAACGCATAACCTCTGATAAAGGTTTTACTAAAGGAGTACCAGCGTTTATCAATGCGCCGTGGTGGCGCCGGGCCAGGAGGTAACATCATGTTCCAGGCTGGAGATGTCGTCGAGACCGACTTCGAAGGATTTCTGAAGCTGCTGCGTTCCAAGACGCGCGCTTTTGTGACGATTGATGATCACGAGTACTACATCACGCACACCGATGGCTATTGGCGTGTTCAGGATTGCGAGGCCCTCAACGACAAGGGCCACTTTACTGACTGCTCCGAGCTGGTCAACACGGTCTGCGAGGTCGTCGAGCTGCCGTGGATTGCCGGCAAGAGCCTGCATGACAGCTTCTCGGGCGCTACGGTCTATGAGGCCGTCGCCGCTTAACGGGCAATAAAACCCGATTTTCACGTGACCGCTGGCGCTGCCCCCGCGCCGGCGGTCTTTTTCTGCCGATAGGCCATAAAAGTACAAGCATTTGCGGAGAGCCTGTTGACGATAGTCAAAACTCGGACTAATCTAGAGATACAAAATTGGTCAAAAAATGGACAATCGAATGGTGGGATAGATGAATAGTGCGGTTACGCTGGTCGACTTCGACCGGTTGCTCAATGGACTCGACCATATCTATTCGGAGTTCTCGCGCGCCTGCGGTCTTTCGGACTGCGCTTACTGGATGCTCGTCGATACCAGCACGGCGGGCGGCAGTATTGCCGTAAGCCGCCTGACGAGCGAATGGTTCTACAGCAAGCAGACCATCAACTCGGCCATTAAAACCTTGACGGCGCGGGACTTTGCAACGTTGGAGTTTGCCGAAGGCAGCCGTAAGAACAAGGTTGTGTGTTTGACCGAAGCGGGCATGCGGTTTGCCGAGCAATATGCGCTGCCGGCGCAAGAAGCCGAGCAACAGGCTTTCGAAGTGCTCGAGCCCTGGGAACAACGCGAAATCATGCGCCTAATCGGAAAATTTTCCCATGCGCTCGGCGATGAGTGCGATGCCTTTAAGCAGCATATCGCTGCCGAGAGCCAGGCCGAGAATCAAGGAGAGGGGGAGTCGTGCGACTCTTAATGAGGTTTATGAAGCCGTATCGCGGGCTTGTCGCGGTGACGTTGTTGGTGCTGCTAATCGACAACGTCGGTACGCTGTTGGTTCCCACGATGCTGGCGAACATGGTCAACACCGGCATCACCACGGGCGATGTCGACTACATCCTGCGCAACGGCCTCTACATGCTTATTGCGACCGGCATGGCCAGCGGCGGCGCGGTGCTGGGCTGCTATCTTTCGGCGCGCCTGGCCGCCAACGTGGCCTGCGATATCCGCAACGCCGTCTACGACAAGTCGCTTGAGCTGTCTGCCAGCGACTTTGAGCGCTTTGGCACGGGTTCGATGATCACGCGCTCGCTCAACGACATCAACGTGATTCAGCAGGCGATTCTGCAGACCATTCAGCTGGTGCTGCCGGTGCCGTTCCTGGCGGTGGCAGGCATCATCTTCGCCTGGCTCATCGATCCGGCCATGGGCATGCTTCTGGGCGTCGTGGTTGCGATCGTGCTGGTTGCGGCGGTCTTTACGGTTGCCAACGCGGCTCCGATTTTTATGCGCTTGCAGAGCTTTATCGACCGCATGAACGTGGTGCTGCGCGAAAACATCGTGGGCGTGCGCGTCATCCGTGCGTTTAACAAGGAGCGTCGTGAGGAACAGCGCCTGGACGAGGTGTTTAGCGACTACGCCGCCAACGCCATAAAAGTCAACCATCTGTTTGTGGGCCTCGACAGCTCCACCTTCTTTCTGATGAATATCGCCGAGGTAGCGGTACTGTGGGTGGGCGGCAACCGCGTGGGCGCCCACGCCATGCAGATCGCGAGCATCTCGGCGGTGCTGGAGTACGCGCTTCTGATCCTGTTCTTTGTGATGATGGCCCAGATGGTGGTGCTGACGCTTCCGCGTGCCGCCGCATGTCTGAACCGCGCACAGCAGGTGCTGGAGATTAAGCCGAGCATCGTCGATGGCCAGCGTACGCTCGATGCGGCCGCGTCCGACTCAAAGGACGGGGCCGATGCGGTCGCCGTGTTCGATCACATGTCGTTTCGCTTTGACGATGCCGACGAGGACACCCTGTGCGACCTGAGCTTTGCCTGTCGTCGCGGGCAGACCACCGCGATCGTGGGCTCGACCGGTTCGGGTAAGTCGACGGTGGCAAAGCTCTTGCTGCGTTTTCACGATGCCACGAAGGGCGCCATTCGCCTGGACGGTGTTGACCTGCGCGACCTTTCGCAAGACGAGATTCGCGGGCGCATTGCCTATGTGCCGCAGAAGGCGTGGCTGTTCTCGGGCACCGTGGCAAGCAATCTGCGCTTTGGTAACGAGGGCGCGACCGAGGCTGACATGCTCCATGCGCTGGAGGTTGCCCAGAGCACCTTTGTACTCGACCAGCCCCAGGGGCTCGATGCGCCGGTGGCCCAGGGCGGCACGAACTTCTCGGGTGGTCAGCGCCAGCGCCTGGCGATTGCTCGCGCCCTCATGAAGCATGCCGATCTGTATATCTTCGACGACAGTTTTTCGGCCCTGGACTTTAAGACTGATGCCGCCCTGCGCCATGCGTTGCAAGACGAGACGTGTGACGCTGCGGTGCTCATCATCGCGCAGCGCATCTCGACGATCTTGCATGCCGACCAGATCGTTGTGCTCAAGGACGGCGAGGTCGTGGGCCTGGGCACGCACGACGAGCTTATGGAAACCTGCGAGGTGTACCGCGCCATCGCGGAATCGCAGATGAAGGGAGGTGAGTAGCATGACCGAGGAGCTCAGGAAGCAGGGCGGCGTTGATGACGCCGTTGCCGCGGGGCTGGTCGAGGAAACGGCTGCCGCGGTACCCGAGCTGGATGACGCCGCCAAGGCTGCAGCTGAGCGCGAGGCTCGCCGCCAGGCGCTCTACGAGGAAAACGAGCGCGCCGAGGACGAGCGCGCCCGCGCCGAGGCAGAGCGCATGCGCGACGTTGACGACGAGGACGAGGACGAGACGCCCCGCGACACCTGGGCGACGGTGCGCCGCCTGTGGAGCGAGGCCGCCGGCGACCATTGGCGTTTCTATATCGTGTTCGCGAGCATCGTGTTCTATGCCATCTTTAACACCGCGGCGCCGGCCTACAGCGCCCGCGTGATCGATGAGCTGTGGGGCCACATTCAGGTGGCGTTTGCCAACAACACTACCTTCAGCATTACCTGGGAGAACTGCGGCAGGACCATCTTCATATACTTTATGATCTGGACCGCCGCCGCCTCGTTCTACGCACTCCAGAGCTTTTTGATGTCGAGCGTTGCCGAGCGTCTCAACCTGCGTCTACGCAACCGCATCGCACAAAAGCTCAACCGTCTGCCGCTTGCCTACTTTGACGCGCATCGTCCCGGCGAGGTCGTCAGCCGCGCGACCAACGACCTGGACAAGATGTCCGAAAGCATGCAGCGCGGCCTGCTGCAGCTTCTGGTGTCGATCGGTACCGTGGTGGGCGCCGTGAGCGTGATGTTCGTGTTTAGCGTGCCGCTCACGCTGGTCTTTTTGTTCTTTACGGCGTTGTCGCTGCTGGTGACCAAAGTGGTCTCGCGTCGCACACATGACGTGACCGGCGAGCGCCAGGAGTGGGTGTCCAAGATTACGAGTGCGGTCGAGGAAGGCTATTCGGGCCGTCTGGTGATTCGTGCGTTTAACTGCGAGCGTCAGAGTTCTGCCGAGGTGCACCAGGCCTCGAGTGAGCTAGCGCGCGTGAGTACCAAGGCCGACTTTATGATCAATGCCGTCGGCCCTGCGGTGCGCTTTATCGGTCGCCTGGCGCAGATCGTGATTGCGCTCGTGGGCTGCAGCATGCTGGTTGCCGGGCATATGACCGTCGGCGTGTTCCAGGCGTTCTTCCAGTTTATCTACGAGGCGTCCGAACCCATGACGCAGCTGTCGTTCACCTTCAACTCGCTGCAGAGCGCGCTGGCGAGTGCGGAGCGCGTGTTCGACCTGCTCGATGAGCCCGAGATGGAGGCCGATCCGCTGCCGGACGAGGCCGCCAAGCTGCCGGGTCGCGTTGAGGGCCGCGTCGCTTTTGAGCATGTGCGCTTTGGCTACACGCCCGAAAAGCCGCTCATGCGCGACGTGTCGTTTACCGCCGAACCGGGTCAGAAGATTGCGGTGGTGGGAACCACGGGTGCGGGTAAGACCACGCTCATCAACCTGCTCATGCGCTTCTACGAGATTGACGGCGGCCGCATTACGCTCGACGGTGTGGATACGCGCCTCATGAACCGCGGTGAGTTACGTCAGCAGTTTGGCATGGTGCTGCAGGACGCCTGGCTGTTCGACGGCACGATTGCCGAAAACATCGCCTACGGCTGCCCCGAGGCAACGCGCGACGAGATCGTGGCTGCCGCCCGCGCCGCGCAGGTCGACTTCTTTGTGCGCACCATGCCGCAGGGCTACGACACGCGCGTGGCCAATGATGCCGAAAGCATCAGCCAGGGCCAGCGTCAGCTGCTGACCATTGCGCGCGTGCTGCTCAACAACCCGGCGATTCTCATTCTGGATGAGGCGACCTCAAGCGTGGATACGCGCACCGAGCTTGCCATCGGCCGTGCCATGGACGCGCTCATGCATGGGCGCACGAGCTTTGTGATCGCACATCGCCTGTCGACGATCGTGGATGCCGACCTGATTCTGGTCATGGATCACGGCAACATTATCGAGCAAGGCACGCATAAGGAACTGCTGGCTGCCGAGGGCGCCTACGCCGACCTCTATCTGAGTCAGTTCGCCTAAGGTGACAAAGGGACAGTTCCGCATGTCACATTGGAAACAAGGCGTGCCGGGGATTGATTCCCTGGCACGCCTTTTGCGTCGGTGTCGATGTTGTTTTGTGCCGCTCGCGTTCCTAGTGCTCGTCCACGAGCTTGGCGACGAGGGCCTTGAGCTCGGCCACCTCTCGCTCGAGTTCCTTGACGCGGCGGGCATTCTCGGTGATGCCCTGGCGGTTGAGGGCGCTCTGCTCGGCGGCGTCATCGGGCATGTACTCGCGATGCTGCTTGGCATCGAAGCTTTCTTCGAACACGCGGCAGCCGTTGCGCTTGATGATGCGCCCGGGCACGCCCACGACGGTGCAGTTATCGGGTACGTCTTTGACGACGACCGAGTTGCCGCCGATCTTGACGTTGTTGCCGATGCGGATGTTACCGAGCACCTTGGCGCCTGTGCCCACAGTGACGTTATTGCCGAGCGTTGGGTGGCGCTTACCGGTCTCGTTGCCGGTACCGCCGAGCGTGACGCCCTGGTAGAGCACGCAGTTGTCGCCCACAATGGTGGTCTCGCCGATGACGACGCCCATGGCATGGTCGATAAAGAAGTGCTTGCCGATCTGCGCGGCGGGATGAATCTCGACGCCGGTGATATGGCGGGTGATTTGCGAGAGCACGCGGGCGAGCGAGCGATGTCCATGTTCCCACAGCCAGTGCTCGGGCACGTGGTTCCACTTGGCGTGCAGGCCGGGGTAAGAAAGGAAGATGACTAGGCCGTTTTGCGCGGCGGGGTCCTGTGCCTGGACGGTCTTGATGTCCTCGCGAATGGTATTGATAAAGCTCACCGGCCGCCCTCCCTTAGCACCGCGACAATGCAATTCAATAAAGTATAGCGATTCGCTAGGGATTAGGAAGAGCAATCTTGCTCGGCTTTGCGCGACAGGTGTCAATTATGCAAACTTGCTGGTAATGAAGTCACGCTTTTGTAAGGTCGTGTGCGTTGCCGCGTCACAACCGTATACTGGTCAACTTGGACGTGTCCGCGCCCACAACTGAGAGGTTTTACTTCATGGGTTTCATCAATTTTATCGCCGAGCTGCTTAAGGATCCGCGCACCGCGATCGCCAGCTGGATCGCCGCCGGCCCGCTTATGGCCTATGGCTGCGTGTTCCTGATCATCTTTATCGAGACGGGCGTGGTGTTCTTCCCGTTCCTTCCCGGCGATTCGCTGCTGTTTGCCTCGGGTTTCTTTGCCCACAACGGCGGCTTTAACATCGTGGCTCTGCTGGCCGTCGCATGGACGGCTGCCATCTTGGGCGATCAGTGCAACTTTATGATCGGTCATTTCTTTGGCCAAAAGATCATCGCCTCGGGCAAGGTGAAGGCCATGACGCCCGAGCGCATCAAAAAGTCCGAGGACTTCCTGGACAAATGGGGCCACCTGGCCATCTTCCTGGGTCGCTTCTTCCCGTTTATCCGCACCTTTGTGCCCTTCATCGCCGGCATGGGCGGCATGCATTGGCGCAACTTTGTCATCTTTAACGTGCTGGGCGGCATTACCTGGTCGACGGTCTTCACTCTGCTGGGCTACTTCTTTGGCGGCATCCCCTTTGTGCAGGAGCACTTTGAGCTGCTGATTATCGGCATCGTCGCCGTGTCGATCATCCCGACCGTGGTCGGTCTGGTTAAGGCTAAGCTGGGCAAAAAGAACGCGTAGCTCGAGCCAGCGCGCAAACCGTGCCGTTGAGGCCCGTCACCGCTTACGGTGGCGGGCCTTTTTGCTTCGGTCAAATGAAAATACTTTACTTAGTTAAAGAAAAGCGTTTTATCAGACGCGTACGGGGAGTACAATCTCGTGCATGCGAATCGACGTGCCATCGGCTTTGATGCCGTTCGCGTGTCCCGTCCGGCTCTACGCTCCGGGCGTGCGACGTTGCGACGCGGTCGGCCCCGGTCCTTGCGTGCGGGTTCGCGAGTATGCAACTGTGTATGTAAGGAGCGACATATGGCTGTCGAGAAGAAGGATATCGATTGGGGTAGCCTCGGCTTTGGCTACATGAAGACCGATTACAGCTACGAGGCCCATTGGAAGGACGGCGAGTGGGACGAGGGCGGCCTGACCACCGACCACACCCTGCATGTCTCCGAGTGCGGTGGCATCTTCCATTACTGCCAGGAGGTCTTTGAGGGCCTGAAGGCCTACACCGCCGAGGACGGCAGCATCGTCTGTTTCCGTCCCGACATGAACGCTGAGCGTATGTACAACTCTGCGCAGCGCCTCGAGATGCCCCCGTTCCCCAAGGACAAGTTTGTCGAGGCCGTCAAGCAGGTCGTTTCTGCCAATGCCGCATGGGTTCCGCCCTTCGGCTCCGGTGCAACCCTGTATGTGCGTCCGTTTATGATCGGCTCCGGTGACGTAATCGGCGTGGCTCCCGCTCCTGAGTACACGTTCCGCATTCTCGTGACCCCGGTCGGTCCGTACTTTAAGGGCGGCCTTAAGCCCGTCAAGCTGCGCGTTTCCGAGTACGACCGCGCCGCACCGCACGGCACCGGCAACATCAAGGCCGGCCTCAACTACGCCATGTCCCTGAAGCCTACGATGGAGGCTCACCGCGAGGGTTATGCCGAGAACCTGTATCTCGACTCCGAGTCCCGCACCTATGTCGAGGAGACCGGTGGCGCTAACGTCCTGTTCGTGAAGGAGGATGGCACCCTCGTCGTTCCGCAGTCGCACACCGACTCCATCCTGCCCTCCATCACCCGCCGTTCGCTCGTTCAGGTTGCTCAGGACCTGGGCATGACCGTCGACCAGCGTCCCGTCGAGTGGGCCGAGGTCAAGGCCGGCACCTTTGTTGAGTGCGGCCTGTGCGGCACCGCTGCCGTTATCTCCCCGGTCGGCGAGATCGACAACAAGGTTTACGGTGCCGACGAGACTGTGACCTTCCCGGCTGGCTACACCGAGATCGGCCCCGTGATGAAGAAGCTTCGCGAGACCCTGACGGGCATCCAGTCTGGTGCTGTTGAGGATAAGCACAACTGGGTTTACACCGTCGCGTAATTTGTCTTGCTCTCCGCCCTGCGGGCTCGGCGATGTCACAACGAACAATAATTAATCTGAATTAAAGATGGTGCGCGGCCTTTTGGGCCGCGCTTTTGTTCAAGACTTTAGTCTGCTGGCCGCGCAGCGGCCAGCTTTAAACC
>UQSB01000009.1 GCA_900543505.1 uncultured Collinsella sp.
GCCGGCGCCGCCGTGCCCACCATCTCGCGCGGGCGCGTGACCTTTGTGGACGCTGCCCTGCCGCAGGGCGTGGTGGTGCCCGACGCCAATTTGGCTGTGTTCTCGATCTCCGACCTCAACGCCCGCATGGACGCCAACCGCGCGCGCAGCCGTCGCAAGGTGGACATTACGCAGATCACCTTCCCCTTTAAGCCGGGCGACTACGTGGTGCACGCCACGCACGGCATCGCGCTCTTTAGCGAAATCGCGCGCCAGGAAGTGGGCGGCAAGGAGCGCGACTACTTTTTGCTGGAATATGCCGATGGCGACAAGCTCTATGTGCCACTCGAGCAGGTCGACCGCATCACGCGCTATGTTGGCCCCGACGGCGACAAGCCGCGCCTGACCAGGCTCAACACCGCCGACTGGACGCGTGCCACCAACAAGGCGCGCAAAAACGCCAAAAAGCTGGCGTTTGACCTGGTCGACCTGTATACGCGTCGCTCTTCGATTGCCGGCATCGCCTGCCCGCCCGACACGCCCGAGCAGATCGAGATGGAGGAGAGCTTCCCTTACGACGAGACGCGCGACCAGCTGGAGGCCATCGCCGACATCAAGGCCGACATGGAGGCGCCCAAGCCTATGGATCGCCTGCTGTGCGGCGACGTGGGCTTTGGCAAGACCGAGGTCGCCCTGCGCGCAGCGTTTAAGTGCGTGGACTCCGGCCGCCAGGTCATGGTGCTCTGCCCCACGACCATTCTGGCCCAGCAGCACTACGAGACATTTTTTGAGCGCTTTGCCCCGTTTGGCCTTGAGGTCGAGGTGCTCAGCCGCTTCCGCACGCCGGCGCAGCAAAAGCGCGCGCTCAAGGCGTTTGCCGAGGGCACGATCGACGTGCTCATCGGTACGCACCGTCTGCTTTCGGCCGATGTGAACCCCAAGAACCTGGGCCTGGTGATCATCGACGAGGAGCAGCGCTTTGGCGTGCAGCACAAGGAGCAGCTCAAAAACTTGCGCGAACAGATCGACGTGCTCACGCTCTCGGCAACGCCTATTCCGCGAACCATGCAGATGGCCACGAGCGGCGTGCGCGACATGAGCCTGATCACCACACCGCCGACCGGGCGTCGTCCCGTGATCGTGCACGTGGGGGAGTACGACCCCGACGTGGTGAGCGCGGCGATTCGCCTGGAGGTTGGTCGCGGCGGCCAGGTGTACTACGTGTCCAACCGCGTCAAGACTATCGACGATGCCGTAGCGCGCGTGCACGAGGCCGCGCCCGAGGCGCGCGTGGGCGTGGCGCACGGCAAGATGAGCCCGCGCGAGGTCGAGGACGTAATGATCGAGTTCGCGACCAAAAAGATTGACGTACTCATTGCCACGACCATCGTGGAGAGCGGTATCGACAACGCGACCGCCAACACGCTCATCATCGAGGACTCGCAGCGCCTGGGCCTGGCGCAGCTCTACCAGCTCAAGGGTCGTGTGGGCCGCTCGGCCACGCAGGCCTATGCGTACTTTATGTTCCCGGGCGAGTTGCCGCTCACCGAGGAGGCCACGGCGCGCCTGACCGCACTTTCCGAGTTCCAGGACCTGGGCAGCGGCATGCGCATCGCCATGCGCGACCTGGAGATCCGCGGTGCCGGCTCGCTGATGGGCGCCGAGCAGCACGGCAACCTGTCGAGCGTGGGCTTTGACCTGTTTACGCAGATGCTGGGCCAGGCCGTGGCCGAGGCGCGCGGCGATGACGATGCCGGCGTGGAGGCGGCGAGCGTGGGCATTAACCTGCCGGCCGATTACTTCTTGTCCGAGGAGTACCTGCCGGCGGTGGACCAGCGCGTGCTCGTGTACCGTAAGCTCGCGGCGGCCGAGGACCTGGAGAGCATCGACGAGGTACAGGAAGAGACCGAGGCCGCGCATGGCGAGCTGCCGTTGGCGGGACTCAACCTGTTCAATCGCGCGCGCATTCGCATTCGCGGCGAGCGCCTGGGGCTCGAGAGCGTCACGCTCAGCGGCGGACGCATCACGTTTTTGGGTGTCGACGTGCCCAAGAAGGTGGCCTATGAACTTAAGACCCGCTATGGCGCGGTGAACTTCCCCAAGAGCCGCAAGCTGTCGGTGCCCTACAAGGCGGGCGCCGGTGCGGGCAGCGGCCTGGGCCGCGGCCTCGACGCCAACGACGGCACCGGCCCCGTGGCTGCGGCGCTCATGCTGCTACAGCAGTTGGGCGCCAGCGATGACGACTAATGGGTCGACGCTGCAAACGCCCCATTTGGGCAATCTGACCCTCACTCGTCGGTCGCGTACTCAAGTACGCTTCCCTCCTCTTTCGGGCCACCTTGCCACAAATGGAACGTTTTCGCTTACTTATGCTCAACCTGTAAGGGTGTTTACGGGACAAAGCCATCTTCGTCTCACCCACATTGCAGGTTGACCGCCCTTCACCCGACCGAAAGGAAAGCATGTTCGGATACATCTATAAGAAAGATGTCGCCATTATCGCGGTTGTCCTGTGCCTTTGTCTGGGCGTGGGCAGCTTCTTCGATTATCAGATCTCGAGTGCGCTGTTCAACATCGGCAGCATGTACGGCCGCTTTATCGAGGCCGCCGGCGAGCTGCCGTTTGAGCTGACGGCGAGCGTCGCGGGCGTTATGCTCGTGCGCGCGGCGCGTCCCGATTCCAAGGGGAGCAAATGGCTCGCCGTGCTCGGCATCCTTGTCAATGTCGGTCTGGCCGGCTACGAGATCATCTCGTCCCTGCGGGTCGGCGGCAAACTCGTCGCGGTTCAGTTGGTGATGACGTTTGTGCTGGTCATCGCTGCCAACCTTGTCGTCTATCGCCTCACGCGCGACACCGACTCCGGCGAGCTCACGCGCTGGGCGCTGATGGTGCTTGCCGTGTGGGTTGCCCAGGCCATCATCCTCAACGTGATCGTCAAACCGCTGTGGTCGCGACCGCGCATGCGCGTGATCGAGGTCACGCCGGGGCTCAATTTTCAGCCGTGGTGGGTGATCGGCAACCCCGACAAGTGGGCCTATATCGCCGCCGGCGTGATCAAGGACGGCTTTAAGTCGTTTGCGAGCGGACACACGGCGCACGCGGCGATCGGCCTTATGCTCGCCGGGCTTCCCGCGGCGGCCTTTAAGGAAAAGCCGTCGCGCCGTCGTGTGGTCTTTTGGACGGCGGCTGTGGTCGCGGCGCTCGTCGCGTTTGGCCGCATCGTGATCGGAGCGCACTTTTTGAGCGACGTGAGCTGCGGCTTTGCCCTGGTGCTGGCGCTTGAGTGCCTTGCCGCGCGCATTGCCTATCCCAACGGCGTACAATAGCCCCGTTTGAATCATCTGGCCGATACCCGGTAAGAGAGGATTGCCATGCTCGCGTTCAACAACGATTATTCCCACGGCGCACACCCGGCGGTGCTGCAGGCGCTCGTCGATACCAATATGGAGCCGCAGCCCGGCTACGGTACCGATGCGCATACCGAGCGCGCCAAGCAACTTATTCGCGAGGCCTGTCAGGCCCTCGATGCCGACGTGTTTTTGCTGGTGGGCGGCACGCAGGCTAACGCCACGGTGATCGACATGCTGCTCGCGCCGTACGAGGGCGTCGTTGCCGCCGAGACCGGCCACGTTGCCTGCCACGAGGCGGGCGCCATCGAGTTTGGCGGCCACAAGGTGATCACCATCCCTGGCTACGAGGGCAAGATGCACGCCGAGGATCTCGAAAACTATATTCAGGTGTTCTACGAAAACGAGAGCTGCGAGCACATGGTGTTCCCGGGCGCCGTGTATGTGAGCCTGTCGACCGAGTACGGCACGCTGTACTCAAAGGCCGAGCTCGCGGCGATTCACGCGGTGTGCCAGAAGCGCGAGATTCCGCTGTTTGTGGACGGTGCTCGCCTGGCCTATGCGCTGGCGGCCGATGAGTGCGACATTACCCTGCCCGAGCTGGCGCAGCTGTGCGACGTGTTCTACATCGGTGGCACCAAGTGCGGCGCGCTCTGCGGCGAGGCTGTGGTGTTCTGCGGCATGCACGCCCCGGCGCATCCCATTCCGCGCATTAAGCAGCATGGCGCACTGCTTGCCAAGGGCCGCCTGACGGGTGTGCAGTTCGAGGCTCTTTTTACCGATGGCCTGTATTTTGAGATTGGTCGCCAGGCGGTCGAGACCGCTCAGGCGCTGCGTCGCGTGCTGCACGAGCGCGGCTACCAGTTCTTCTTGGAGACGCCGACCAACCAGCAGTTCGTGATTCTGCCCAACGAGGACATGGCCCGCATTCGCGAGCATGCGGCGATTGAGTACTGGGAAAAGTACGACGATACCCACACGGTGGTGCGTTTTTGTACCAGCTGGGCCACGACGCAGGAGGATATCGACGCGTTGGCGGCTGTCCTGTAGCCTGATGTAATGACGAGAGGCCGCCTTGCGCTGGGTTTGGCGCAAGGCGGCCTTTGTTTTTGAGGGGGAGGGGCTGTATGCCCGAGATGTCCGAGCCGGCGATTCGCCTGGCGACGCCCGATGATGCGCCGGCGTTGCTTGCCATCTATGAGCCGTATGTGCGCCAGACGGCAATTACCTGCGAATACGAGGTGCCGAGTGTTGAGGAGTTCGCCGGGCGCATCGAGCGTACGCTCAAGCGCTACCCGTATTTGGTGATGGAACTGGACGGGCGTCCGGTAGGCTATGCCTATGTGAGTCCGCTCAACAGCCGCGAAGCATACGACTGGTCGGTTGAGACATCGATCTACCTGGCGCGCGATGTGCGCCATGGCGGACTGGGTCGCAAGTTGCATGATGCGCTCAAGCAGTGCCTGATCGCGATGGGCATCACCAACATGTGCGCGCTCATTGCCGTGCCGCACGACAAGGACGACGAGTACCTGACGCACAACAGCCAGGATTTCCATGCCCATATGGGATATCGCCTGGTGGGTGCCTTCGACCGCTGCGCCCAAAAGTTCGGTCGCTGGTACGACATGTGCTGGATGGAGCTGGTCCTGGCTGAGCGCACACCCAACCAACCCAAACCAATCTGGTTTCCCGACCTCCCCAAACCCACCATTTAGGGACAGGTTTATTTTGGCAGGTTAGCCGATGGGCTCGGTGTATTTGGCGCGGTCGGTGCGCTGGATGCGCTTGGAGACATGGAGCGGGCGGCCGTCGGTGTCGTAGACGTAGTCGGTGATCAAGATCAGCGCCTGCCCGCGCTCGACGTTGAGCAAAAACGCCTCGTTTTGCGATGCGTAGCACACCTCAAAGGTCTTATGTCCCTGTGCCGGCGCGCGATGGAATTCTTGGCGCAGCGTGGCGTAGAGCGAACCGTTGATATCGCGATCGATGAGTGCCTCAAAGCTCGGTGGTAGATAGGTGGTCTCTAGGCACAGTGGCGCATCGTCCAGATAACGCAGGCGGACAAGTTTGACGAGCTTGCTGCCCACGGCGGCGTCAAAGAACTTGGCCACACTGCCCGTTGCCTTGGCAAAGCCCGAGTCCACGGTGCGCGTGGTGGGATTCATGCCCTGACCCTGGACCTGTGCCGTGTAGCTCGAAAACACCAGGTTGTTCTCATGCAGCGCCGGCGTGTCGGCCACAAAGGCACCGCGCCCGCGCTCGGTGCGAAGCAGGCCCTCATCGACGAGCACCTTAAGGGCGTGGCGCACGGTGCTGCGCGACAGCCCCGATTCGTCCATGAGCTCCATCTCGGACGGCAGCTTGTCTCCACGGGCGTAGGTGCCGGCGGCGATGCGGTCGCGCAGTGTGCCCGCCAGACGCTCGTATTGGGTCAGTTTCTTTTCAGACGAAGCGCTCATACAACTAACCTGTATCTAACTTGTATGCTTGCCTAATCAAGCATGTATCTAATACAACAATAAAACTGCTGGTAACGAGTTATCGAAAACCGCATCAGCAAAATTTCTAAGACAAATATAGCATACAACTAGTCGACATAACCAAAACATGTATGTAACTTGTATGCCATCGAGAGCATCAAACGAGAAGAAAGGCTGATGCACGATGACTACTCAGGAACAGGTTAAGGATGTCGTCTCCCAGGTTTTGGCTGACAAGGCAGACAAGGGCGGCATCAAGCGCGTCGTGTGGATTGGCGCCGGTGGATCCAACGGCGGCAACTATCCTGCCCAGTACTTTATGGAGCACGAGGCCACGCAGGTCGTGAGCTCCAGCTACACCAGCAACGAGTTCGTGCACGCCACGCCTGCCTACGTCAACGAGAACACCCTGGCCGTAGTCGTGTCCATGCGCGGCACCAAGGAGACCATCGTCGCCGCCCAGGTCGCCAAGGACCACGGCGCCAGCACCATCGCCATCTATGTTGACGAGTCCGCCCTCACCGAGGTCTGCGACTACAAGATTCAGTACGACAGCCTGGCCGTCGACGAGTCCTGCATGGGCCGCACCAACTCCGCCGTCGTGACCATGATCGCCATGGAGCTCACGCAGCAGACCGAGGGCTATGCCGAGTACGAGACCGCTATGGCCGCCTTCGACCTGGTCGATCCCATCTATCGCAAGGCCGTCGAGTACACCCGTCCGCTCGCAGCCAAGTGGGCCGAGCAGAACGCCGACAAGCCCTGCATCAACGTTATGGCTCAGGGCCCGCTCTTTGGTGCCGCCTACGTCTTTAGCATCTGCAACGTGCAGGAGATGCTGCAGATCGACTCCTGCACCATCAACACCTGCGACTTCTTCCACGGTCCTTTCGAGATCCTGGACAAGCGCACCTCGCTGTTCCAGCTCATCAGCGTCGGCCGCAGCCGCTGCAACGACGAGCGCGGCATCCGCTTCGTCAACCAGTACGGTGGCGAGCGCGTCTATCAGCTCGACGCCAAGGAGCTCGGCCTCAACGACATCAAGGACAGCGTGAGCGAGTACTTCAACCACCTGATCTTCGCCCCGATCCTCAACAACGTCTACATGCGTGCGCTCTCCGCCGTCACCCACAAGGACTACATGACGCGCCGCTACATGTGGAAGCTTGATTATTAGTTACGGCGTTTTACCAAGCGCCGTAACCGGCCGACGCTGCAAACCCGCCAGAGCGGCAATCTGCCTTTCAGCTTCGGCGGCATGACCAGAAGGTCAATGCCGCCTCACTTCAAGGCACCTTGCTCGCTCTGGCGGGTTTTCGCTGACATTGCCAAAACATCGACGATACCGTGGCTGGCGGGACACTCCCTTTGTCTAGAGATTTCCCGTTCGCCGATTTGTGCCTTGAAAAATGTATATAACGACTATAACGTAGCATGAAACATATTGGAAATAATACCGAGGAGGCTGCGTTGAAGAGGAGCAATCTGGGCTATGTGCTGGTGCTGATCGCCGCGCTAATGTGGGGCACCATCGGAATCTTTGTTAACGGAATATCGGCCCTGGGCGTTTCGTCTCAGAGCATGGCGGCCTTTCGCCTGTTGTCGGGTGCCGTCTTGATGGCTCCGGTCTTGGCATTTATGGGTTGCCAGGGAGGTGCTCGTGAGGGAAAAGCCTCGGGTCCCATGACGCTGTTCAAGGCAAGCCCTAAAGAGCTTGTTTCCTGCGCGCTTGTCGGTATCGTCGGTTTGGCTGCCGCCAACACCTGCTATTACGAGTGCATGCGCGAGGTGGGCATGTCCACGGCATCGGTGCTACTCTACACCTCGCCGGTGTTTGGCGTCGCGCTCGGCCGCGTACTTTATCGCGAGGACGTGACCCTCAACAAACTCATCGCCATTGTCTTTAACATCGTTGGCTGCGTGCTTGCGGTGACCAATGGCGACCTTTCCGGTTTTCATTTTTCGGTTTGGGGCGTCACGTCGGGCGTGATTGCAGGCCTTTGTGGTGCGTCGCTCGCGGTGTTTAGCCGGATAGCAACCAAGACGGTCCACCCGCTGGCTGTCACGTTTTGGGGCTTTGTTTTTGGCGGTGCGGTTATGGCAGCTATCGCGGCTCCGTGGCCGGATGTCGCCGCGGCAATGTCGCCACAGCTGCTGCTGTTGTTCCTTGGCTTTGGACTCATCCCCACAGCCGTGGCTTACATCTTATATATGCAGGGTCTGTCCATGGGGCTCGAGACGTCGAAAGTTCCCGTCGTAATGTCATTCGAGACAGTCGTCACCGTACTGCTGGGCATTGGTGTCTACGCCGAGCCCGCCGGCGCGATCAAAGTTCTGGGCATCGTTTTGGTGCTCGCGTCCATCGTGATTATGAACACCGACTTTTCCAAGCTGCGCAACAGTGTGTTTGTCGGCCATGTCGTTGAGAGCATGACCTTTAAGCCCAACGCGTGGTGGACGGAGAAATCGCAGGACATGGATCTCTTCCGCGAGCGCACGGGCATTGCGCTGGAGCCCACCGTGCAGGAAAGCCCCTGGTACTTCGTGCGATAGTGGATTGGCGAGGCGTCTGATCGGGTGTCGCCAAGACAGCGTCGGCCTGCCCGGCTCCAACGTTTCAAGTACGTTAAACCCGTCAACGGTCGATTTTCACCCGCGAACGGTCTTTATACTAATTAGCAATATAAGCAACGTATAAGACGTTATAATGACCATAACGAAAAGGAGGAGGCAAGATGAATCAGATCATTCTCGCATCTCATGGCGGCCTGGCCGCAGGCGCCAAAGACACGCTCGAGATGGTTCTCGGCGACGTGTCGAACGTCCACGTCGTGTCGCTTGCTCGTGACGACAAGGAGCCCATCACCAATAAGGTTGAGGCTATGATCGCCACGTTCAACGCGGACGACACCGTGTATGTGCTAACCGATATGCTCGGTAGCTCGGTCAACAACAACATGGTCGAGCTTTCCAAGAACGGCACGAAGTTCACGGTTGTCAGCGGTTTCAACATCCCGCTGGCGCTCACGCTCGCTATGAGCCCCGCCCCCGTCAAGGGCGCCGAGCTCGCGGCCCTCATCAACGAGGCCCGCACCGGTCTGACCAACCCCAACGCACCGGTCGAGTTCGCCGCGGCTCCCGCCAAGAAGGCCAAGGCGTCCCGTCACAGCTCCGGTCCCGCCAAGATCGTCCTCGCACGTCTTGACTACCGTCTGCTGCACGGCCAGGTCGTCTTTACCTGGACCACCAAGGTCCAGGCCGAGCGCATCATCGTCGTCGACAACGCTGCCGCCAACGATGACATCAAGAAGGGCGCTCTTAAGCTGGCCAAGCCCCAGGGCGTGCGCCTGAACGTCTTCACCGTCGAGCGTGCCCTCGCCAAGATGGACAAGCTCAACACCCTCGGCGAGCGCGTCATGTTCGTCTTTGGCAACACGGCCGAGATGCTGCAGTTCTGCCAGGGCTACAAGCTCGACGCCATCAACCTGGGCGCCACCGCCAACCACGACGGTGCCGAGCAGGTCGGCGGCAAGGACAGCTCCGTCTTCCTCGACGCCACCCAGAAGGCCGACGTCAACCAGCTGCTCGACATGGGCATCAAGCTCTACGTCCAGCAGACCCCTACGTATCAGAGCGTCGACATCGACGCCAAGCTGTAATCAACCAGGCTTTTGCCTGACTGAAAGGAGAAGGGTATGAATACGTTCATCAGTGCGGTGCTCGTCGGCCTCGTCGGCGTGTTCTGCATGTGGGACTCCCGCCTGCTCGGTCGTCTTAACTTCGAGCAGCCCCTCGTTGGCGCTACGCTCGTCGGTCTGCTGCTGGGCGATGTGCCCACCGGCCTTGCCGTCGGTGCCGCTGTCGAGCTCGTGTCCATGGGCCTGGTGCAGGTCGGCGCCGCCGTTCCGCCCGATATGGTCCTGGGCGGCATCGTGGCCGCTGCCTTTGCATGCCTGACCGATGCTTCCGCCGAGACCGCCATGACGATCGCCATCCCGGTCGCCGTCCTGGGTCAGCTCCTCGGCATCGTGTTCCGTTCCATCATCGCCGCCCTCACTCATGTGGCAGATAGCGCGATCGATAACGGAAAGTTCAAGACCGCCTACCGTATGCACATCTGCGCCGGCTCCGGTCTGTACGCCGTCATGTACTTCCTGCCGATCTTCCTCGCCGTCTTTGTTGGCACCGACCTGGTTCAGGCCATCGTCAACATGGTTCCCGAGTGGCTGTCCACCGGTCTTAACGTTTCGACCAAGATCATGACCGCCTACGGCTTGGCCCTGCTGCTCACCATGATGATCAAGAAGGGTATGACTCCGTTCCTGTTCATCGGTTTCCTGCTCGCCGCTTACCTCAACCTGTCCGTCATCGCGGTCGCTCTGATCGGTGTGTGCCTGGCTGTCGTCTTCATGGGCTTCAAGTTCAACGGTTCCCATGCAGCCGCCGGTGTCGATTCCGACTACGATCCGCTCGAAGACGACGAAGACTAAGGAGGAACACACTATGGCAACCGCAACCAAGGACGTGTCCCTGAACAAGAAGGTCAGCCAGTTCTTCTGGCGCTCCTGGGCCATCCAGGCCTCTTGGAACTACGAGCGTCAGATGAACATGGGCTTCCTCTACGGCATGGTTCCCACGCTCGATCGCCTCTATCCGGATGAGTCCGATCCCAAGCAGCTCGCTGCTAAGAAAGAGGCTTACCACCGTCACATGGCGTTCTACAACTGCACCCCGCAGACGAGCGCTTTCATCCTGGGCCTCTCCGCCTCCATGGAGGAGGAGTACGCCAAGGATCCCGAGAACTTCGACCCCGATTCGATCAACGCGGTCAAGACCTCCCTCATGGGTCCGCTTTCCGGCATCGGTGACTCCTTCTTCCAAGGCACCATCCGCGTTATCGCCTTTGGTCTGGGCGTTCAGCTGGCTCAGCAGGGCTCCATCATGGGCCCGATCCTGGCCATGCTCATCTCCATCGTCCCCTCCGTGCTGATCACTTGGTTCGCAGCCAAGATGGGCTATCAGGGCGGCCACGAGTACCTGAGCAAGCTTCAGGGCGGCGACCTCATGGAGAAGCTCATGTATGTCTGCGGCATCGTGGGTCTTATGTCCGTGGGCGGCATGATCGCCACGCTGATTGGCGCCACCACCCCGCTGCAGTTCGCTGAGGGCACCGTCGTTATCCAGGACATCCTGGACGGCATGATGCCCCAGATGATCTCCCTTGGCCTCACCGGCCTTATGTACTGGCTCATCAAGAAGAACGTCAACACCGGTTGGCTTCTCGTGATCGCCATCGTGGGCGGCATCGCCCTCTCCGCGGCCGGCATCCTGGCCTAGTCGCGACTAAGCGTCTAACCGCTTTCCCCCGGGGGCCTGCCTGGCATCCCATACCCCAGGCAGGCTTCCATCCCCAAATGTGTCAAAGGGACAGTCCCTTTGTCGCATCCTCAACGGGCCGGCGACTCGGTCCAAATTACGGTAACCCTGCGTGCGTCCGGCAATGTGGCGCCGCAAAAAATCGAAAGGAATGTGTCAGATGTACGAGATCGACCTTAACCTCCCTAAGCAGATCGTCGCTGACGTCCTGTCCAACCACGAGATCCACAGCGTCGCCTTCGTCGGCTGCGGCGCTTCCATGTCCGACCTTTACCCCGCCAAGTACTTCCTGGCCAACAACACGGACAAGCTGAACGTTCAGATCTTCACCGCTAACGAGTTCAACTACGACACGCCTTCCTGGGTCAACGAGCACACCTTCGTGATCACCTGCTCCCTGGGTGGCTCCACGCCCGAGACTGTCGAGGCCAACAAGACCGCCAAGAAGCACAACTGCCCGGTCGTCTCCCTCACCAACAAGGCTGGCTCCGCTCTGACCGTCGACGCCGACCACGTCATCGTTCACGGCTTCCATGCCAACTTCGCTGCCAAGTGCGAGAAGCCCGGCTACGCCATCGCTCTTGCTCTCGAGATTCTTCAGCAGACCGAGGGCTATGACCACTACGAGGACATGATCACCGGCCTCACCAACGTCTTTGAGCTCTGCGAGAACGCTGCTCAGTCCTGCAAGAAGCTCGCCAAGAAGTTCGCCGAGGACTTCAAGGACGACAAGATGATCTACTTCATGGCTTCCGGTGCCTCCGAGAAGATGGCTTATTCTCATGCCGCCTTCCTGTTCACCGAGATGCAGTGGATCGACGCCGCCGCCTACAACACCGGCGAGTACTTCCACGGCCCGTTCGAGGTTTCCACCGAGGGTAAGCCCTACGTCTTCTTCATGTCCGATGGTGCCACCCGTCCGATGGACGCCCGCGCCCTCACCTTCCTTAAGCGCATGGGCGCCAAGGTCGCTCTGATCGACTCCAAGGACTACGGTCTGGCCGACGCCGTGCCCGCGAGCGTCGTCACCTACTTCAACCCGCTGCTGCACCTCGCCGTTATGCGCGAGTACGGCAACCAGATCGCCGAGGCCCGTCAGCACCCGCTGACCATGCGTCGCTACATGTGGAAGCTTTCCTACTAATCACAAGTAAGTAGACCTTACAGGTTGATTGAGAGGGGATGGGGTTTGCGCCCCGTCCCCCTTTTGCTCTGGGGAGGGCGCGCCCGTCGCGCCGCAAAACCCCAGATAAAACCTACCAAAATAATCCTGTCCCTTTTTGGCAGGTGGGAGGAGATGCGTATGATCAAGGCAGTGCTGTTTGATATGGACGGCGTGCTGGTCGATACCGAGTGGTTCTATAACCGTCGCCGCGTGGCGTTTATGGAGGAGAAGGGGTTCCACTTTGACGAGATCCCCGATCTTTCGGGGTCTAACGAGCCTGCCATTTGGGAGGCGCTGGTGCCCGACGATATTGAGCTGCGCGAGCGTCTGCGCGTGGAGTACAAGCAGGTCTACAGCCCGGACCACCCCGTTCCGTATGCCGAGCTGCTCAACGAGCAGACGGAGCCGGTGATGCGCGAGCTGCACGAGCGCGGCGTGAAGTGTGCCATCGCGAGCTCGTCGTATCGTGAGTTGATTGACGAGCTGGTGGAGATTGCGGGTATCGCCGATGTGCTGGATTACACCATCAGCGGTCACGAGTGCAGTGCGTTTAAGCCCGACCCCGAGATCTACCTGCGTGCCATGGAGGCGCTGGGTATGGAGCCTGCCGAGTGCCTGGTTATCGAGGACTCGCCTTTGGGTATCGAGGCCGGCAAGCGCTCCGGCGCCCGCGTCCTGGCACTGCGTCCGCACGAGGGCGTCAACCTGGATCAGTCCGCCGCTGATGCCATTATCGATAGCCTCGCCGACATTCTGACCGCTTTATAGCGTCAATTCGCTACGAGAAGTACCGATTCACGCGTCTTTTGCGGCAGATCGGCTCATTTTGGCTTCGATTTGATCCGTTTGGCTCCGACTCAGACTAAGTGAGTAGACTTTTCGGCTCAGGCAGAGCACAAAGCGAATCTGCCTTAGTAAAACTGCAGGTCACAGAAGTGGCTGTTTTGGGTGTGCTCGACAGGTCGCGAAAAGTCTACTCACTTGGAATTTGGGCTCTTTGGTTGGGGAGATGCTGGCTCGTTTTGGTTGTCGAGAGCGGGTGAATTGAAGCGCCCTTTCGCGCTCCATGCTACAATCGCCGACATGCCCCACAACTACATCTGCCTTCGAAAGGAGCCTACGTGGCGAACGCCATCGATCAGCTCACGGACCGCGTGCTCGTGCTCGGCCGCCTTACCATTGTCCGCCGCGCCATCACTGCTGTGGCGGTCACAATTTCCGCCGTTCTCCAGACATTCCTGATCCAGGCGTTCATTCGCCCCGCCGACCTGCTTCCGAGCGGTCTCACCGGCGTCGCGGTCCTGCTCGATCGCGTTACCTCGCTCGGCGGCGTTCATATCGACATCTCGCTCGGCATGCTCGCGCTCAACATCCCCGTGGCGCTTCTGTGCTGGAGCGGCATCAGCAGGCGCTTCGTCATCTTCTCGATGATGCAGGTCGTGCTTTCGTCGCTGTTTCTCAATATCTTTCACTTCGCCCCGTTTTTGGGCGACAAGATCATGCTCATCATTTTTGGCGGCGTGGTCTCGGGCCTGGGCGCTGCCATCGCGCTTAAGTCCGGCGCATCCACCGGCGGTACCGACTTTATCGCGTTGTGGGTCTCCAACCACACGGGCAAGACCATCTGGGGCGTCATCTTTGGTTTTAACTGCTTTATCCTGGCGATCTTTGGCTTTATGTTTGGCTGGGACAACGCGGCGTACTCCATCGTGTTCCAGTTTATTTCGACCAAGACCATCGACAGCTTCTACCGCCGCTATGACCGCGTAACGCTGCAGATCACGACGCGCAAGGCCGACGAGGTCATGAACGCCTATATCGACCATTTTCAGCACGGCATCAGCTGCGCCGAGGTCGTTGGCGGATACAGCCGCGAAAAGATGTACCTGCTGCACGCCGTTGTCTCGACCTACGAGAGCCAGGACATCATCAAGTTGGTGTGCGACATTGATCCCGGCGCCGTGATCAATGTGTTCCACACGCTTAGCTTTGTGGGCGGCTGGTGGGGCGGTCATGTCGACGAGCCTATGCCTACGGCCGTACCCGATCCCGACAAGCCCGCGCGCATGGCCAGCAGGCAGGCCCGTCTGCACGATCAGGAAAGCTTGCAGCAGGACGACGGCAAGTAAAGATTTGCTGTATGCGGTGTATCGTTTTATCAAACTAAGGTAACATATGAAAAGACGTTATATACGTATTAGTTATTTCGATATTTTGATAAGAGTGATCAGATATGCCAGCGCCCAAAAATGCACCGCTTTACCAGCAGATTTACGACGAGATCAAGGAAGCGATCGAGAAAGGTGTTTATGCACCTAAGGAGCGCATCCCGTCCGAGCTTGAGCTTGCCGAGCAGTATGAGGTGAGCCGCATTACGGTGCGTCGCGCCGTCGAGGAGCTGTGCTCCGATGGCTACCTGGTTAAGCAGCAGGGCCGCGGCACCTTTGTCTCCACGCCGCACATCAATCGCCAGTTCCATGCTTCGACGCTGCAGACGTTTACTGCGTTGTGTGCCGACAATGGCATGAAGGCCGGCGCGCACGTGGCCGATCGCCAGATTGTGCCGGCGCGCCAAAACGAGATGGAATTCTTTGGTCTGCAGAAGGATGCGCTGCTGCTGCATATTAAGCGCGTGCGCACGGCCGACGGCGAGCCCATCTTTGAGGAAAACATCTTTGTGCCGTTTGATGCATACCGCGAGCTGTTGACGGCCGATCTTGAGGACAAGTCGATTTTTGCCGAGGTCGAGCGTGTTGGCGGAACACCGATCGTCTCGGTTGGCTACCGTACGGTCGAGGCCGTTCGTGCCAACGCCGAGCAGGCCACCGAGCTGGGCATTGCCCCGCACGATCCGCTGCTCAACCTGCGTGCCGGCTTTATCGGCCCCAATGGCGAGCCGGTCCTGATGGGTAAGCAGTACTACGTGGGTAGCCGTTACGTCATGGTGATGTAGCTCTAGTTGCGCGGTTTTGCCAAACCGCGCAACGGCTCGACGCTGCGCCCTTGGTTCCGTCGTTCTAACGAACGACGGACCGGTCGACGCTGCGCCTTTGGTTACGCGGTTTTACCAAACCGCGTAACGGCTCGACGCTGCAAGCCCGCCAGAGCGGCAATCTGCCTTTCAACTTCGGCGGCATGATCAGAAGATCAATGCCGCCTTGTTTCAAGGCACCTTGCTCGCTCTGACGGGCTTTCGCTGTCTGCGCCAAAACATCGGCGTTGCCGTGGTAGTCATTGGGGACGTTCTTAAACGACTGGTCATTCAAGAACGTCCCCAATGACTACCCGCAGAATGAGCGTGGCCGGCAACCGTGGGGCACCGGTCCGCATGGCGGCGTATAATCGGCGGCAGATGATTCTGACGTTAGGAAACCATGACCGATAGCATGCAGCAGATGGCGCTCGACACGCTCGGCGCCTATTTTGGCTACACCTCGTTTCGTCCGGGGCAGGACCGCATGGTCGATGCGATCCTTGCCGGCCGCGATGCACTCGGCGTTATGCCCACAGGTGCCGGCAAGTCCATTTGCTACCAGGTGCCTGCGCTCATGCTGCCCGGCATCACCTTTGTGGTGAGTCCGCTGCTGTCGCTTATGGAGGACCAGACCCGCGCACTGCTCGCGGCGGGTGCGCGCCCCAGTTATCTCAACTCCAGCCTTACTCCGGCCCAGCAAAACACCGTGCTCAAGCGGGCGCGCGAGGGCCGCTACCAACTTATGTACGTGGCGCCCGAGCGCCTGCTCGAGCCGCGCTTTTTAGCCTTTGCGCAGGAGGCCGCGGCGGACGGCGGCATTGGCGTGCCGCTCGTGGCCATTGACGAGGCCCACTGCGTGAGCCAATGGGGCCAGGATTTCCGCCCCGCCTACCTGCAGATTCGTGAGTTCATCGATTCCCTGCCGCAGCGCCCCATCGTGGCGGCCTTTACCGCTACGGCGACTGAGCGTGTGCGCGCGGACATTCAGCAGATGCTCGGCCTGCAAAATCCCGCGACGGTGGTGACGGGCTTCGATCGCAAGAACCTCTACTTTGGCTGCGAGGAGATGGGCGACAAGGCCAAGGCAGCCTGGGTGCGCGACTATGTGATTGCGCATTCGGGCGAGAGCGGCATCGTGTATTGCTCGACCCGCAAGACGGTCGATGCGCTGGCAGGCGAGCTTGCCGAGGCGCTGGGCCCCAGCGGCATTCGCGTTGGCCGCTACCATGCCGGCATGGGCAACGACGCCCGCCGTCAAAGCCAGCGTGCCTTTATTGACGACGATCTTCAGGTGATGGTTGCCACCAACGCCTTTGGCATGGGCATCGACAAGCCCAACGTTCGCTATGTCATCCATAACAACGTGCCCGAGAGCATCGAGGCCTACTATCAGGAAGCGGGCCGCGCCGGCCGCGATGGCGACCCGGCCAGCTGTCACCTGCTGTGGAACGGCAACGATTTTCGCATGCGCCGCTTTCTGATAGACCGCGGCGATGCTGCCGACGAGGCACTCGACGATGAGCAGCGCGCGTGGGCGCTCCAGAACCGCTACCGCCTGCTCAGCCAGATGGAGGGCTACTGCAATACCACCGGCTGCCTGCGCGAATACATGCTGCGCTACTTTGGCGACGAGGCCGCGGCCGAGCATGCGTCAGCGTCTGGTGCGGGCGGCGCCGCCACGAACGAGGCCGAGGGCTGCGGCAACTGCAGCAACTGCCTCACGCAGTTCGAGGTCGAGGACGTCACCGATATGGCCCGCGCTGCCGTGCGCTATGTGGCCACGCGTCCCATGCGTTTTGGCAAGTCGCTGATCGCCGACGTGCTCCACGGCGGCAACACCGAACGCATTCGCCAGATGCATCTGGACGAGGACCGCGGCTACGGTGAGCTGTCGAGCGAATCGGTCGGGCGCATCAAGGACATCATCGGCCAGCTGTGCGGCCGCGGTTATTTGGTCACCTCGCAGGGGCAGTACCCGGTCGTGGGCCTGGGCCCGCGTGCCGGCGAGGTCGAGGACGAGGCGTTTGCCTTTACCGTTAAGCGTCGCGCGTCCAAGCGCAAGGCCTCGGCCCGTGCTCGCCGTGCGGTGGATCTGCTGCGCGAGGAGGCCGAGCTGGATCAGCGCCCGCGCGTGGGCGACGATGCCGAGCTGTTCGAGCGCCTGCGTACCCTGCGCAAGGAGATCTCGACCGAGCTCGAGATGGCGCCGTACATGGTCTTTTCCGACAAGGCCCTGCGCGGCCTGTGCCGCCTGCGCCCGCAAACGCGCGACGAGCTTATCCAGGTCAACGGCATCGGCGAGAAAAAGGCCGATGCCTTTGGCGAGCAGTTTATGGCGGCGATTGAAGAGTTTGAGTCCGAGCATGCGCGGGATGGAGCGTAACGATGGCAACCGACGATAAAACCGACCGCGCTGGCGTATCCGCCGTACCGCTGTACCAGCAGGTCATGGACGACCTGAAGGGCGAGATCGCACGCGGCGTGTATGCGGCCGGCTCGCGCATTCCTTCCGAGATGGAGCTCGCGAAGTCTTACGGCGTGGGACGCATCACCGTGCGCCGCGCCATCGAGGAGCTGTCGCGCGCGGGATATCTCAACCGACAGCAGGGGAGGGGCACCTTTGTGTGCGCTCCCAAGCTCAAGCGCAAGATTGTCCAGAAAGGCGACGTCCAGAGCTTTACTGAGGGTTGTGCCGCCAACGACATGGTGGCCGGAGCGCGTCTGGTGTCGCGTACGGTGGTCGCGGCGACGCGCGAGGATGCGGCGTTCTTTGGCGTGGAGCCCGGCTGCGAGCTCATCGTGGTCGAGCGCGTGCGCACGGCCGACGGCATCCCCGTCATGCTCGAGAACAACGCCTTTGTGCTGGCCGACCATCCCTACCTGCAGACGCTTGCCGACGAGGACCTCGCCGATAACTCGATCTTTGCGCTCGTCGCCGAGCATTCGGGCCGCGCGCCGCTCAAGTCCGACCCCTGTACCGTGGAGATTGCGCTTGCCGATGCCCAGGCGGCCCCGCTGCTGGAGGTGCCGGTCGGCGAGCCGCTCTTCTATATGGAGGCGTACTTTACCGATGCGGACGGGCGGCCCCTGCTGCTCGGGCGTCAAAAGATCGTGGGCTCGCGCTACGTGTTCGACATCTAACGTCCATAGATAGAACAACATAGAACAAATTTGCTGAAATGACTTCACGGGCACCTGCTTGCATGCTATAAATAGAACAACATAGAACGACTGCAGGTACGAGCTGCCGTCGTCCAAAGCCGCCACACAAGGAGGAGCGTCACCGTGAACGCACACGATCTGATTCAGGAAATTATCGAGCGCAAGGGTAAGATCGAGAACGTCTTTTGGATCGCCTGCGGCGGTTCGATGATCGACTTAATGCCGGCCAACGAGCTACTCAAGCGCGAGGCCACTACGTTTGCCTCGACGGTCTACACCGCGCGCGAGTTTTGCCTGATGGCCCCCAAGAGCCTGGGGCCGAAGTCGCTCGTCGTCGCCTGCAGCCACAGCGGTAACACGCAGGAGGTCGTCGACGGTTGCGAGATGGCGCTGGCTGCCGGTGCCGAGGTCGTGACTATGACCGACTATGCGGGTTCCAAGATCGACAACGGCAAGTGGACCACCTGGGTCTATCCGTGGGGCAAGGGCGAGTCGCAGGCCGAGGTCCCGCAGGGCATTGGCGTGCTAATGGCTGCCGAGCTGCTCGACCAGCAGGAGGGCTACGAGGCGCTCGCCGACATGTATGCCGGCCTTAAGCAGATGGACGCGCTGCTGCCCGCCGCCCGCGAGAAGGTCAACGCCGAGCTGGGCGATCGCTTTGCCGAGCTCTGCCAGCAGCACAAGTTCTTCTATATCCTGGGCTCCGGCCCCAACTTTAGCCAGACCTATGCCATGGCCATCTGCTCGCTCATGGAGATGCAGTGGCAGCACTGCTGCTACATCCACTCCGGCGAGTACTTCCACGGCCCGTTCGAGGCTACCGAGCCCGGCGTGTTCTACTTTGTGCAGCTTGGATCGGGCGAGTGTCGCCCCATGGAGGAGCGCGCGCTGGCGTTCCTCAACACGCACACCGACACGATCATGGTGCTCGACGCACTCGAGTACGGCGTGGGCGACGTGCCTGCCAGCGTGCGTTCGTACCTGGAGCCAATCTTCTTCTACGCGATGAGCTGCGAGCTGCGCGCAGCCCGCGGTAAGGCGTTCGACCACAGCCCCGAGATTCGTCGCTACATGGGCATCGAGCAGTACTAAGTAACGGGAAAACCATTCACCTTCGATTCGCAAGGGCACTGCGTGAGTCAAAAAAGTGGGCCGCGCCGGGGATTTCCGGCGCGGCCCACTTAGTATCGCGCTTAGATTCGCAAGGTTGCGGCAGCCAGCGGCCTACTTTGCGTCGTAGGCCTCGGTGTCCCACCAGTCGAGCTGGGCGATGTTGTCGCGGATGTGCTGGCAGCTCTTGTGAAAGCCCTCGAGCTCGTACTCGGACAGGTCGAGCGTGTAGACCTCCTCGACGCCCTCGGCACCGATCACGCACGGCAGGGAGGTAAAGATGCCCTCCTCGCCATACTGGCCGGTCATGAGCGTGGAAGCGGAAAGCACGGCGTGCTCGTTGTGCAGCACGGCGGCGCAGACGCGCGCGGCGGAGTTGGCGACGGCGTATTCGGTGCACTGCTTGCCCTGGTAGGTCACATAGCCGCCCTTACGCGCGAGCTCCTCGACCTCCATGTGGTCAAAGGCGTACTTGTCGGGGTTCTCGGCCTGAAGCTCGTTGAGGTTTTTGCCGGCGATGGTTGCGGCCTTAAAGGCGGCAAGCTGGCTAAAGCCGTGCTCGCCGATCATGTAGGCGTCGATGGACTTGGGCGAGATGCCGATCTGCTTGGAGATCTCGGTGCGAAGGCGCGCTGAATCCAAGCCGCAGCCCGAGCCGATGATCTTCTTGGGATCGTAGCCGGTCAGGTGCCACAGCTCGGTGCACACGACGTCGCAGGGGTTGGAGATGCTCACGAAGATGCCGTCAAAGCCGGCGTCGACGATGCGCTTGGCAAAGGTGCGGGCGGCGTCGGTGGTAAAGAACAGCTCGCCGTCGCGGTTGCCGGCGGCCAGCGCGACCTTGCCGGCGGCGTTGACGATGACGTCGCAGCAGGCCAGCTCCTCGTAGTGGTCGTAGCAGTTGACGATCTTGGTGTTGTACGGGACAAACGAGAGGGAGTCGCGCAGGTCCTGGACCTCGGACGTCACCTTGGCCTCGTTGATATCGCACAGGTACAGCTCATCGGCAATGCCCTGCATGAGCAGGCTGTTGGCGACATGTGCTCCTACGTGGCCCTGGCCGACCACACCGATCTTACGCGTCTGGTACATATATGTATCCTTTCGGCCGAGTTTTTCGCGTCGAACCATTGTAGCGTCCTGTTGCCACTTTGCTAGGCTAAAGCGCCACAGATTTTTGGGACATGCCGTAATCTCTACTTTTGGAGTGATTTGGGCCGCTGACGGCATCGCTGGGCGATGTGCTCGCGCGGATGGGGCCGGTCGTTGTACCATAGCTGCAACTGACTCATAAGGAGCATCCATGCCCATTCGCATCCCCGACGCCCTCCCTGCCGCCGCGCAGCTCGAGAGCGAGAACATCTTTGTCATGACCGAGTACCGCGCGCTGCACCAGGACATCCGTCCGCTGCGCGTGCTCATCCTCAACCTCATGCCCACCAAGATCGCCACCGAGACGCAGATCATGCGCAAGCTCTCCAACACGCCGCTGCAGGTGGAGGTGGACCTGCTGCGCACCAAAACGCACGAGGCCACGCACGTGAGCGCCGGCCACCTGGAGACGTTCTACCGCACGTTCGACGACATCCGCGACATCCACTACGACGGCCTGATTATCACGGGCGCGCCCGTGGAGCAGATGCCGTTCGAGGAGGTCGACTACTGGCCCGAGCTCTGCCAGATCATGGATTGGTCCACCACGCACGTGCACTCCACGCTGCACATTTGTTGGGGCGCGCAGGCGGGGCTCTACCATCATTACGGTATCCAGAAGTACGACCTGCCGGCAAAGGCGAGCGGCGTATTTGAGCATTATCTGGTGAAGCCGCAAAGCCCGCTGGTCCGCGGCTTTGACGACCGCTTCTATGCCGTGCATTCGCGCAACACCGATGTGCGCCGCGAGGACGTGGAGGCCGAGCCGCAGCTTGAAGTCGTGGCCGTGTCCGACGAGGTAGGCCTGTATATCGTCAAGTCGACCGACAGCCGCCGCTTTTTTGTCTTTGGCCATCCCGAGTACGATACCGACACGCTGCGCCTGGAGTACGAGCGCGACGTGAAGCGCGGGCTCAACCCTCAGGTGCCGGCGCATTACTTCCCGGGCGACGATCCCACCGCCGAGCCGCGCAACGTCTGGCGCAGCCAGGCTCAGCTGCTCTACACCAACTGGCTCAACTACTACGTCTACCAGACCACGCCCTACGACCTGGCCCGCGCCGGCGAGGAGCACTAGACTGCGATGGTGCTGCTGTAGCCGTGGCTGATGTGGCGGCGATTAGGCGCTGATGATGTTGGGCAGCGGCAGGTCGTGGGCATCGGTGGGGATGTGGTCGACGTGCTGTTCGTCAAAGGCGATGCCGACGATTTGACATACGGGCGAGAGCATGGGCAGGTAGCGGTCATAGCAGCCGCCGCCGTAGCCTAGGCGCATGCCGGTGCGGTCGAATGCTACGAGCGGCACGACGATCATGTCGAGAGCTTCGGCAGGCACGATAGGGAAGCGGCTGCTGTCGATGTCCGTGGCCGCAAAGGCCCGCGTGGGGTGGGCGATAAACGGAGCCGCGTCCGCGTCGCCGGCAGCAACTGCCCGCATACACATGCGCTGGCCACAAGCTGCGGCGTCTGTTGCCGAGAGCATGCACGGATAGGCCACGCGCCAGCCACGTTTGGCGGCAGCTGCGGCAAACGCGGCTGAGTCGACTTCGGAACCCATCGCGGCATAGACGGCAACGGTGTGCGGCGCCGCGGCATCCAAGCGGCCCAGCAGCTCAACCAGCCGCGCACAGATATCAGCAGACTTCGCCGCCCGCAAGTCCAAATCAAGAGCATCACGCCGAGCAATCACCGCCCGCCGCAACTCAGCCTTGTCCATCCCGGCTTCCTCTCCCAAACCTACCAAAAAGGGACAGGTTTATTTTGGCAGGTTTTATCTGGGCAAACGTTCGAAGCCGCTGCAAAGGCACCCTTTGTGGCGGCTTCGACTCGACGTTGGCTTCACAGTGCCGCGGCGATTGCTTCGGTCACAAACTTATTGAGTGACTCGCCCTTCTTTGCCGCCGCCAGTGCTGCCTGCTTGTGAAGCTCGGAGCCTGTTCTCACATTGAACGAGCCCTTAAAAGCCCGCTCTGGTTCCTTGCCCTTTTCGGCACAAAACTCAAGGTAATCGTCGACGGCGTCGTGGAAGCATTGCTCCACTTCTTCAGCCGTGGAGCCTTCAAATACGATTGCGTCCCTAATGCCGGCGACCATACCTGTTAGTACATGCTGCTCGGCATCGAACTCGACTGGGGCGAAATAGCCCTTGTATGCCAAAACGTTACTCATGACTGCCTCCGACATCCTGCAGAAATCGAACGATGTTTCGAATTGTCCCCGCTGTCAATTCGTCAGATGGATGAGGCGCGTGCATCACGAACATCCTGCCATCTGAGGGCCTGTAGAAGCGAATGCGCGATCCGGATGTCTTGCCTTTGCTGTCCATTTCAAAGCCATATGAGGCCATGACTTTTAAAAAATCGGCATACCGATACGTCGAAGGGCAGCTAAACAGTTGGGCGATGAGTTTATCGGCTCGAGTCATCCCGCCTCACATTCTGCAACTATATTCTAGTTGCAATTTAGATCCGATGCAATCACCCATACTATAGAACATGTGTACGTATAGGACAAGTGTTCGAATCACCACTGAGAAAGGGGACAGGCACCTTTGTGGTGGTCTGTGCTGTGGAGTGGGCGTCTGCGGCAGTTCGTCTCGATCTGTAACAGTAACTCGGCAAAATCGGATTTAGATGTTACAGATTGAGACAAAGGGCCTGCGTCATCCGGAAACGTCTCGATTTGTAACAACTGGAGCCAATATTGCCGTCTAGATGTTGCAGATTGAGACAAACCGCCGCGGTGGGCTGCGCCGCCCCACTCAAGCCGCAGAAAAAGGTAGATTTTCAGGTATGTCCCAAAAATCTACCTTTGCTGTGCGTTAGCCCAGCAGGTCGACTACGTTAAAGCCGGCGTTGCTCTTGGCGATGACGTCTCGACCGCCAAAGACACAGGTGGGCGACTCGGCTGCAATGCGCGTCACGTCGGCGCCGAGCGAGCGCAGCTCACCGGGCGTGGCGGCGAGCATCTGGGCGCGACGCTCCTCGCGCGCGTGCGGATCGAGCCCGGCCAGGTAGGTCGTGTTGCGGCGCTTGGTGAGCGCGTACGGCTTCACCGGCGCGTCCATGCCGCTCACGCAGCTCACGATAAAGCCCTCAAAGGCGGCTTCGTCGGGCTCAAAGCTGCCAAGCCATGCACCCGCGCGCTCCACGCGCTCAATCGAAGGATCGATCGCCGGGTCGCGGTAGGTGTAGAACGCCGCCTGACGCTCGCCGGCTGCGCGGAATCCGCAACCGTACGCACCACCCTTCACGCGGATCTCGTTCCACAGGTAGTCGTAGGAGAGCGCGTTGGCAGCCACGGCCCAAGTGCCTGTCACGTCAATGCCCAGGCGACGCGGGTCGCACGCGCTTGCCGCAAAGCAGATGTCGCTGGGGATGACGAAAGCCTCGTGACGGTCGCGCGGCGTCGGCACCACGAGCGCGTTGCGGCCGGCATCGGCGCCGTCGCCTGCGCCAAGCCCCAGGTCGCCCGCGGCATCCCAGTACGCGTCAAAGTCCTCATCGCTGCCGGTAAAGCTCGCCATGCAGCCGTCGGCCACAAAGATGCGGTCTGCCAGCTCGGCAAGCTTGGCACGCAGGCCGCCCAGGCGCTCGTCAAAGTGCTCGAGCAAATCGCGCAGGAACAGGTAGAAGTCCACGCCCGAGAGCTGTTCGCGCACCACGGCCGAAGGCGAGGTGTAGCTCATCGCGCGGCCGAGTGCCGCCGAGTGTCCGTTGTTGATAAAGCCTTGCTCAAGCCCAATGCGAATCTGCGTGAGCACGTCGCGCACGCGGTCGGCGTCAGCATCGAGCAACAGCGTGCTCGACCACACCTCGCGCGGCAGGCTCGCCAGTGCATCGATCTTCTCGGACAGGGCGCCGGCGCTCACCAGCAGATAGGGGCGCACGCCGTCCACGTCGGGCTGGGTCATGACCTCGGTCGTAAAGCTCAAAAAGCCCAGCTTACCGGCGAGCAAATTGTCGAGTTCCTCGGCTGAGTGCTCGCTCGTGGGCAGCTGTTTGAGCAGGCGGCAGAGCAACGTCACGTAGGGCAGGTCCTCAAACGCGACGCAGCTCAGGTCGAAATACTGCATGGCGTAGGCCAGGCGGTTGGTGGGGATGTCGTGGCGCAGGCAGGGGATGGGCGCGGTTGTGTCTACGACCAGCGGCGGCTCGGGGCGCGCCTCGCCAATGTCGGACACGCGCAGGCGCGGCAGCGTGGCCTTGGCCTCGGGTGTGTCTTCCGCCCCCTGCGCGGCACGCAGCGCGGCCGTGCGCTCGACCACGTCGGCCAGCTCGACATCGGTCATGGCATCGCGCCTGGCTGCCAGCTCTGCGGCCTCGGCGCTCTCCGAACCCTCGGCGGCGTCCACCGGCACCAGCTCGACCAGCGCCATATGGTCGTTTTCCAGCACCAGCTCGCGCAGCAGGTCCTCAAAGTAGCTGCCGTCCAGCTCGCCACGCAGCTCCTCGTACACCGGGCCGTACTTGAGCGCCAGCGTCGCTGCATCGTCATCGTAGAGCCAGGTGCTCAGCGCGTCGCACGCAATGGCTACGCCGTCGGCGATACCGTAGTCGCGCTGGCGCAGGTCGTATTCGTTGCTACTGATGATGGCTTCCAGGCGCTCGCGCGGAACGCCATGCTCGCATAGGTCGCGGCAGGCGTCCTGGAACACGCGGCGCAGCTTGCGCGCCACGCCGGGCTGCGCGTTTTGCAGCATGATGAGCTCGTAGGGCTGCAGGCTTTCGGCCGCGGTGTAGCTCACCACGTTGCCGCCCAGGCCGGCGGCCAGAATGGCCTTCTTAACCGGCGCTTCGTTGGAACCCAGCAGCGCCTCGAACAGGATATCCGCGGCGATCGTACGCTTGCGGTCGAGCGCGCTGCCCAGCACCAGGCCCAGGCCAACCAGGGCGTTCTCGGGCGTGGTTGCCATCTCGACGCGCTTATACTCGCAGGTCACGGGCGCTTGCACGCCCAGCGGATTGGGCGCCAGCGTGGACGGGCCCTCGCCGGCGGCAACGGCAGCGTCCATGCGGCGGCTCGCGGCACTCGGCTGCGACAGATAGCGCTCGTCCAAAAACGCCAGCGCGCGGTCCACATCTAGGTCGCCGTAGAGCGTTATGTAGGAGTTGGAAGGATTGTAGTGGCGCGCGTGCGTGTCCAGGAACTGCTCGTATGTGAGCGCGGGAATCGCGCGCGGGTCGCCGCCGCTCTCGTGCGCATAGGCGGTGTCGGGATAGAGCGCGGCGTTGACGGCGTCGTCCAGCACGCTCATGGGGTCGGACAGCGCGCCCTTCATCTCGTTGAACACCACGCCGTTATAACGCAGCGTGCCCTCGCGCAGGCTCGCGGAGTTGTCGCCGCCCTCGCCCTCGACGCCCTCCGGCAGGTCCAGCTCGTAGTGCCAGCCCTCCTGCTCAAAAATGGTGGGCTTGGTATAGATGGCCGGGTTGAACACTGCGTCCAGGTACACGTCCATCAGGTTGTACAGATCCTGCTCGTTGGTGGTGGCAACGGGGTAGATAGTCTTGTCGGGGTAGGTCATGGCGTTGAGGAACGTCTGCATGGAGCTCTTGATCAGGTCCACGAACGGCTCCTTGACGGGGAACTTGGCCGATCCGCAAAGCACCGAATGCTCAAGAATATGGAACACGCCGGTGGAATCGGCCGGCGGCGTCTTAAAGCCAATGGCAAAGGCCTTGTTCTCATCGTCGCATGCCAGGTACAGCAGGCGAGCGCCCGAGGCGGTGTGGCGCAGCACGTAAGCGTCCGAGTCGAGCTCGGGCACGGTCTCGCGGCGCTCGACGGCAAAGCCGTGGCAGGTGGTGCCGGGCACCAGCAGCGCGGCGGCAGCGGCGCGCGGGTCGGTTGAGGTGGTGGGCATATGCAGTCTCCTTTGACGCCCCAGCGGGGGCGAATCGAGTCGAATCCTCGAGAGTATACCCATATGGGGCCTTCGGCCAATCTGCCGCACGAGCGTGGATTTTCGGACAAACGAGCGTGGAAATTCGGACGCCCGCCAAATGACAGTGGATTTTCGGACGAAATCGGCCGTCAAAAGTTCAAAAACCGTCCAAATATCCACGCTCGTGCGTCAACTACGTGTCTCTCACCTCACATTCATTTCTACGACGAGGGATGACTGAGAGACAGACAGAAGATAAAAATCAATCGGCTTATCGGATGCATATACCGCCATCAGATTGAAGCTGTATGCGGAAATGGATGGACTCTACACCGCTTACGCAAAATAACCCCTCGTTTGCTAAAACATTATAGGAAATGGCGTGGAGTGCTAAAAAGTTCTAATACAATATAAGTCATTTATCTATAGGCTGCTGATTCCTTGTAAAGGTATGGTTGATATGGTTGAGGCAAATAGCGTTATCCCCCTGTACAAACAGATTGTTCGTGCGCTTTCTGATTCAATCGCCAACGGCACGTACCGCCCGGGAGATAAGCTTCCGACCGAGGCGGAGCTTATCGAGCAATTTGGCGTGAGCCGAATAACGGTTCGCTCCGCAATTAAAGAAATGGAAGATGCTGGGCTTGTTGAGAGGGCCCGCGGCAAGGGCACGTTCGTTTCGTCGGACACGCAGATGTATGCCGCGGACGACCGTGAGAGCTTTACCCATTCGTGCCAGCTTGCGGGCAAACAGGCGTCTACCAGGGTTCTCGAAATGGGCTGGGACTTCCCAAGTCTGCGAGACGCGAAGTTCCTGGGCGTAGACGATACCCAAAAGGTATTGCGTAGCCGTCGTCTGCGCCTTGTGGATGGCAAGCCCACGATGCTGGAAACCAATAGCTATTCCGCTGCGCTTTCTTTTTTGGAGCATGAGTCCCTCGATGATTCGCTGATGGCGGTACTCGATCGCCAGGGGATCAAGATGGGTCCCAACACGCGTACGCTCGAGGTCTGCTATGCGAGCGAGCTCGAGGCGGCATACCTTAACGTGGAGCTGGACTCTTCGCTGCTTCTGTTTGTCGATAGACGTTATGCCCCAAGTGGCGAGCCGCTTTTTATCTCCCGTCAGGTGTACTGCACCGAGCGACTGAAGTTCTATTTGTAAATTAGCGATAGATTGGTCGATTTACCGACCAATTGTTACCGTTCGCGGATTTGGAAAATAGACACACCACGTAGGGTAGATTGCTAATATACTTTGTTATGACAATATAGTACGTCCTATTGGTATTGGAGAACTATGAATAAGATATTGCTAGCGAGTCATGGTTATCTCGCCCAAGGCATGAAAAGCTCTCTGGAGATTCTGATGGGCACCAACGACCGAATCGAGTGCCTGTGCGCCTATGTCGATGACGATTCAAGGGACGTCGCGGCGTTGATTGATGCATGGATGGAGACGAGGGACCCTGCCGACTCTTGGTTTGTCGTGACTGACATCTTTGGCGGCTCTGTAAACAACGAATTCATTCAGAGGCAGACCGACGGATCGTTTACGTTAATCGCTGGAATGAACTTGCCGCTGCTGGTGGAAATGGTTACACAGCTGGACTCCCTGGATGCGGACAAGGCCAAAGCCGCGGTCGGGGGATCGCGTTCGTTTATTCAGCTTTGCGAGGCGGCGGACATGCTTGCCGGCGCCGAGGAAGAAGAGTTCTAGTTAGTTCTGGTTCGAGCCCTAGCTAGGGGCCACACCTGTCATTCCCTTTATCACGTGCGGAGATGATAACGATGATTAAGCTTACGAGAGTTGATTACCGACTGATTCACGGCCAAGTTGCCATGTCCTGGACTCACGCTTTGGATGTAGATTGCATCTTGCTTGCCAGCGATGCTGTGGCAAAAGACGACATGAGGAAGGCGGCCTTGAGGCTCGCCCGCCCCAACGGCGTTAAACTCGTCATCAAGGATGTTGACGCTGCTATCGAGGCGCTCAACAGCGGCGTTACCGACAAGTATTCGCTGTTTATCATCACTGAGACGATTGAAGATGTCTATCGTCTCGCTAAGGGTTGCAAAGACATCAAAGAGATCAATCTGGGCGGAACCCGAAAGACCCCTGAGACCACGCTTCATCCGACCCCTGCGATCTTTGCGACCGAGAAAGATGCCGAACATATCCAAGAGCTCCTGGGTGATGGCGTGGCCATCGAAATCCGTCAGGTCCCCAATGACGCTAAGGTGTTTGCCAAGGACGTTTTCTAGCCGGAGACACGTTGATGCTCGGCATTTATTGAACCAATGCTCTATGCCTATGCCCGTCGATCATTTGATCGGCGGGCTTTTTATTAAAGAAAAATCAAAATAATCTGAAATAGTTCTTGCATAGTTAGTTATATAAAGTATTATAACGTCATGGGATGAATGAAGGGTTCATCCAAGTGAGTTAGGAGTAAGGGATGTTCAATTTCGATGAGCCTCGTTACGAGAAGGTTGTGAGCGATGCCCTCGCTCTCCGTCCTCAGATTGAGGCTGCCGTGGACAAGGTCTGCGAGCAGGGTTATTCCAACATCTTCTTCATCGGCTGCGGCGGCACCTGGGCCCACACGCTCCCGATGAAGTATTGGGTCGAGACCACCACGGCCGACGTCGACGTCCACTGCGAGATCGCCGCTGAGTTCCTCGCATGCCCGCCCAAGACCTTCAACAAGGACTCGGTCTGCGTCTTCTCCACCCGTACCGGCACCACCCCCGAGATCATTGAGGCCGCCAAGTTCTGCCAGGAGCAGGGCGCCCGCACGCTGATGTATGTCTCCAACGACAACACCCCGGCCACCGAGTACGCCGATTACAAGTTCTTCAGCTTCGCCGAGGACGACGTTCTGTGCGAGGCCATCTACACCTACCAGATCACGCTGGTCGCCCGCTTCCTCAAGAACGCCGGCGCCTTCCCCAAGTACGACACCTTCATGGAAGAGTTCGGCAACATCGCTCCGTACCTCATCAAGGCCAAGGACGCTCAGGACGAGCGCTGCGCCGCCATGGCCGAGGACTTCAAGGACACCGATTACCACATGGTGATTGGCTCCGGCATGCTCTGGGGTGAGGCCTACGACTACGCCATGTGCATCCTCGAGGAGATGCAGTGGATCAAGACCAAGTCCATCCACGCCGCCGAGTTCTTCCACGGCACCATCGAGCTGTGCGAGGAAGGCACGAGCCTCATCATGCTCTACGGCGAGGACGACACCCGTAAGCTCATGGACCGCGTGGACAACTTCACTCACATGCTCGCCGACGAGAAGGGCGTCAACGTCCGCGTGAACAAGTTTGACACCGCCGAGGTCGAGCTGCCGTTCAGCGACCCCGAGTTCCGCAAGATCGTCTCCCCGATGGTCACCTACACCATCACCGAGCGTCTGAGCTGCCATCTCGAGCACGTCCGTAACCACCCGCTCACCACGCGTCGTTACTATCACCAGATGAACTACTAATCCTCTCAAATTGCTGCGGTTGTCTGCAGGCGAGCTGCGCAGAATGCCTCGCCTGCAGACCTGTTTCTGGGGTTGATCGAAATGGTTGTCCAGTATCTTCTAGTTGCACTGGTCGCATTTATTGCGTCCATGGACGAGCAATTATTTGGCATTACGATGCTTGGTCGTCCGCTGTTTACGAGCCTGTTTGTCGGCTTGATCCTTGGCGATGTCCAGCAGGGCGTTATCGTCGGCGCTGCTTTGGAGTCCATGTTCATGGGCGCCATCATGGTCGGCGCGGCGGTCCCTCCCGAGGTCTATGCCTCCGGCGTGCTTGGCTGCGCGTTTGCCGTCATTACGGGTACGGGCACGGCAACTGCCGTCGCGCTCGCCCTTCCCGTCTCCGTCTTCCTTCAGGTGTGGCGCAACTTCTGCTACGCCGTTCCGGGTGCCTTTGCCTGCAAGAAGATTGAGACCGCTCTGGCAAATCGCGATCTTGCCAAGGCGAATCTGTACCATCTGACCATCGTGCCGCTGTCGATTGGCATTCCGTCTGCACTGCTGGTGTTTGGCTCGCTGTTCTTTGGTGCCGACCTTATCAACAATGCGCTCAACGCGATTCCGCAGTTTGTGATGGACGGCCTCAACGTTGCGTCCGGCGTCATGGTCTGCATCGGCTTCGCTCTTCTTATCAGGACCATGGGCGATAACAAGCTCCTTCCCTGGCTGTTCCTGGGCTTCATTATGGTCATCTACCTCAAGATGGACGTGGTCGGCGTCGCCGCAGCTGCCATTTGCGTCGCGCTGCTCCTGGCCTTCCGCGAGGGCTCGTCCGGTCCGCAGACGGTTGCTGCAGATGAAGAGGAGGACTTCTAATGGCTATCCAGAACACCGACCTCAAAGAGGCCAAGAAGGACGCGATTATGACTCCCGATATGTATCGGAGCATGTTCCTTCGCCAGTTTACGAGCCAGTGCTCGCAGTCGTACGACAAGATGATGGCAATGGGCTTCATGTACACCATTCAGAAGCCCCTGCGAAAGATCTATCCCAACGACGACGATTACTATGCGGCGCTCGATCGCCATACCGAGTTCTTTAACATCACGCCTCATGTGCTTCCGTTTGTAGCCGGCCTAACGGTTTCGATGGAAGAGCAGGCGGCTGCCGATAAGAACTTCGACACGTCCTCGATTAACGCCATGAAGGTCGGCCTTATGGGACCGCTTTCCGGCATCGGTGATTCGTTCTACTGGGGTACGTTCCGCGTGGTTGCCGCCGGCATTGGTATTGGCATCGCTTCGACGGGCAACCCGCTCGGCCCCATCGTGTACGCGCTCATCTACTCCGTGATTAACTTTGCAACGCGTATCGTCGCCGCCCATCTGGGTTACGACTTGGGAACCAAGTTTTTGCAGCAGTCCGAAGAGAGCAACCTTATGTCTCGCATGACGCATGCTGCCGGTGTTCTCGGAATGACCGTTATCGGCGCCATGATTGCGGCACAGGTCTCGCTGTCCACGGCTTTGACCTTTGACGTGGGTGGTTCGGAGATTGTCCTGCAGGATCTGTTCGATTCGATCTTCCCCGGTCTGCTGCCCTTGCTGGCAACCTTTGCCTGCGTCGCCCTCTACAAAAAGGGCGTCAAGACCATTTGGATTATCTTGGGCATCTTTGCGATCTGCATTATCGGAACGGGCTTGGGAGTGTTCGCAGCGGCGTAATGTTGACTGCTATGCTCGCGCGTTGGATAACTAACTGACCGTTTGAAAACGGGGCTCGGCGTAAGGCCGGCCCCGTTTTTTATTTGAGGGATTTTCCGACCGTCCAAAAAATCACACTCGTCCATCACTCACGCATCTCTCGTCTCTCATTCGTCACTAACACGAGAGATAGCTGAAAGATGAGAGATAAATATGAGAGATAACATTGCTGCAAGGTGGCTGGTGAATCGAGTCAAAGTTCCCGTATACATGTGTTTACCTGTGCGAACGTGATTTGATTGAACCGATAACGGTAATTTTGTCTCTCATCTCTCACTCATCTCTAAGCTGAGAGATAAATGAGAGACGAGAGATAATTACGAGAGATAGCTGAGAGATAGACAGACAGACGGTCAGTCGGAAACATGCATCGCTGTCAGATTGATGCCGCGCGCGGAGCAGCTGCACGTTCACCCGCGCTCCCCATCCCGCCATTTCACGCACCGCACATCGAAACCTGCGGCAAAGCAGTTACAATAGCCCAATGTGCATCGCGCACGACGATGATATCGGCGCCCGCGACTGGGGGAGACAACATGGCAGAGCAACAGATAACGCCGGGGACTAAGCTTCAGGTGGCATTCGACGTGCCCATGGGCCAAAAAACCGACTTCAACATGCTCGCCACGTACAAAGAGGACCTGGACGAGGCGTACTTTCTTATGAGCGCGCCCATGCTCGCCGGCAAGCCGCTGCTCATGGACGAAAACCAAAAGCTGCTGCTGCAGTACAAAGTAGGCGAGGAGACGTTCGTGCTCGCCGGCTATCCCGAGGCAGTCGAGAAAAAGGGCATCCGCACCTACTGGAAAATGCGCAAAGTCGCCGAGCAGCGCAGCTTTGTCAAGCGCCGCGACGAGCGTTTTAAGGTCGCCATGCGCCTGACCTACCAGCGCGACAACGCGGCCGCCTCCGAGCCCGAGGACGCCATGACCATCGACGTCTCGGCCGGTGGTCTGGCCATCTACCTCAACGATTTCCCCGACGTGGGCGAGGCCCTGGCCGTACAAATGCCCACGATTCGCCTGCAGGGCGAGCGCCACGAGCTGCCCGAGCAGCTGGGCATCGTGTGCTGGGTGCGCCGCGCGCCCAAGGGCAGCCTGTACCGCAACGTCTGCGGCCTGCAGTTTCGCTACGCCGACGACATGGAGCGCGAGCTCGTCAAAGAATACGTCGGCTACATTCGCACCAAATATAAGATCTGATCGCCATGGCACTGTTCAAGCGTAACGACAACAAAGATCAAGCTGCCGAGGGCGTGGCCGAGGATTTGGCGCAGGGCCAAGCCGAGGACCTGACCGAGCGCCAGACCGAGGACACGTCGGCGGACGCGCCCGCCGCCAATGCCGAGGACGCCCCCGGCGAGGACTCCGCGCCCGACCAGCCCCCCGCCTCCCGCAAGCGCTTCGGCAAGCCCAAGCCCAAACCCAAACGCAAACCCAAGCGCGACCTGCGCGGCGTGGTGCGCATCGAGGAGCTGGAGCAGGCGCTGGCCGACCAGGACCTCGACGACATCGACCCCGACGCGGTTGTATCTATGTATATGCCCAAGCGCCGCATGGAGCGCATCGGCACGGCGCTGCTGCGCATGGACAAGCTGCAAAAGGCCCTCGTGGTGCTGGCACTTGCCTTTGGCGTGCTGTTCGCCCTGTCGTTTATGCAGGAAAACATGGGCAACTTCACCATCAACCTCAACCGCCTGGAGCTGTTCCGCCGCGGCGTGGCCATTGCCGACAACGGCGACTTTAACAACGCCACCGCGCGCCTGGCGGCCGACGCTGTGGACAACGGCACCAATATCGCCGCCGACGACCTGCCCGACAACTTGGACGACATCGACGGCAGCCACAACGGCAAGAATTACGTGGCGTACACCTTCTATATCCGCAACGCCGGCAAGACCGACCTGGGCTACAGCGCCAAGCTCAAGGTGGTCAGCGCCAGCAAGGGCGTGGAGAAGGCGGCGCGCGTGCGGGTGTATCGCAATGGCGAGCCCACCACCTATGCGGCTGCCGCGGCCGACGGCAATCCCGAGCCCAACACCGAGCCGTTTGCGTCCAAAGACGTGGTGACGACCATTAGCCACGCAAACTTCCGCGTGGGCGACGTGGACAAGTACACCGTGGTCATTTGGCTGGACGGCGACGACCCGGAGTGCGTGGACAAGATCATCGGCGGCGCGGTGGAGTTCGGTTTCGATTTCGATTCGTCTGAGACCGACGATTCGAGCCTGTTCGTTAAGTTCGTGCAGGATATTGCCGACACCCTGACCGGCAACGACCCCATTAGCGCGAGCGGCAACGAGGCGCCCGATTACTACAAGGAGCACAACGTGACGTGGAGCAACCGCCGCAACCAAAAGAACTCGCCCGCAGGGGACGGGGACAAGTAGAACGAACAAGCGCCGGGCCGGGATTCCCGGCCCGGCGCTTTTGCTATACAGAGTCGTTGTCGTTAGAGGTGCCGCCGTTGCCCGCGGCGGCATCCAGCAGGAACAGTCGCAGCGCGAGATTGATCGCGTAGCCCGGTTTGACCTGCGCGGCGTCACCCATGCGTTCGCCCAGGTCGCCACAGTAGGCGTAAACATCGCGGATGAGGTCCGCGCCCGAGAGGGTAAACATGTAGCCCGCGTCCGAAAGCGCGTTGGGTGCTGCGGGCAGTCCCGCGGCCGCACAAAAGCTCGCAAGGTCGGGACCCATGACGGCCTTGTAGTCGATTGCGGCGCCACGGTCCTGAGCGGCCTGCTCCTGCTCGCGGGTGTACGAAAGCGCTGCCGCCAGCACAAAGCTGGGCGTGGGCGCGTTGACGTCGTCGGTGGTGGCGACGAGCTTACCGGCCGCTTGCGTGACCAGCCAGGCGACTTCGCGCTGGCAACGAACGGCCTTGCGCGTCACCGGCTTGATCGATCCGGTAGAAACGCTTCCCTTGGGTTGATTGGCGGCAGCCATAGAGTCCTCCCGGCAAATAGCCCGCACAAGCAGGCAGAAATTACACGTGCTACATCAGTATAGCGGGTGGGGAAGGGCTAGGGCGAAGCTCGGCGGAGGGCGAATGTGTGCGTTGGCATGGCGCTGCGGTCGCAAGGCTTAAGAGGGGCTTATGACTGCGCGGGAGAGAGATCAAATAAGGTAAACGATGTTCATGTAGCACCGCATATAACCAGAGGTAGACCTATGAATCTGCCGGAATGTAGGCTGCCGAAAACTCATAAGGAAATCGTAAGAATTATGGTATTCTCAATTCCATGTCTAAAGGATGGGCAAGCAACATCCAACACGAAAGCGCGGGCTCCCCTTCCGGGCTTCTCGAGGGTCATCTGGGATGAATGGGGAAAGAAAGGGGTCCGCATGGATACCAAGGCATTAAAGAAGCAGATGGGCGCCGCCATCGCCATGGTCCTCGTGGCAGCCGTAGCCCTCGGCTCCGCCACCTTCGCATGGTTTGTGAGCAACAACTCGGTTAAGGCGACGACGAGCAGCATTAGCGCTCAGTCGAACGCTGCCTACATGACGATTGCGAAAGGCACCACTGGCGCAAAAGACGCTAACGAAAGTGCTGTCGAGACGGATGTGAAAGACACGCCCCTTTTCCCTGCGACTTTCGGCGAGCAGGCGGATTCGGATGGCAATGCACATCCTGGTCTGTTTTATACGGGAAACGGCACGACGACCACCGATGGTAAGCTGAAGGATGCCCTGGAGAAGGTTGGCGCGAATGGCACCCCTGCGGAAGCTGCAGAAAAAGGTTATGCCGTTCATGTTCCCTTCAATGTGAGCACTAAGGGCCAGAAGATGAAAGACCTGAAGGTCGCTGGCATTACCAACGGGAAGTATGATGCCAAGGATGAGGCCAATAATGGCTCTGCCCTGGCTAAGGCCTTGCGTGTTTTGGTTGTTGACGGCACCGATTCTAGCAAATGGGTTGTGTACGGCCAAGAGGCTGATTCCACTAAGTACGTAGTTAAGCTTAGTTCTGAGACTGGTAACGCGGTACCGAATTTTGGCGAGGTCTTGCCTGGCCAGGATCACGTTGTAAACGTTTATCTTTATTATGAGGGATCGGACCAGGCCGTCTACACCAATAATCTTGCGAATCTGACCAAGACCAATAAGGTCACCGTTGAGTTCGCTGCTACTCCCAACGGAAACAACTAACCAAGCGGGATGGCATATCTGCTGACTTTGGGGCGGGGTCTTTCGGCTCCGCCCTTTTTTGAAAAGAAGGTAGGTGAAAGATGAATATATGCGGAATGAAAAAACAACTCAGGATTGCAGCCATTTCGGTTGTAATGGCTGCTGTTGCACTCGGATCGGCTACGTATGCGTGGTTTGTCACCAACTCTACGGTTAAAGCAACTACAGGTAGTATTAGCGCTCAGACAAACGGAATGGTTCTCCAGATTGTCTCCGGAGATATGCCCAATCATGAGGACAACCGCGAAGCGCTGACGACGGCATCTGCTGTTGGAAATCAAATCAGCCCCTCTTCAACGGATAACGCGAAGTCATGGTTTGTGCCCGCCACCTGGAGCAATACGATGGTCAGCTCTTATAAAGAAGCCAGTACCAATGAAAAGGGTCTCTACAGTCAAGGTGGCAACTCGTATTACGCATTTGCGGTGGGAAACTACACCGTCTATACGGTTAAGGAAACCGGACGTGCCGATGTCTATTTGAATCCTGACAACCCCTTAGTTGTTACGCCTTCAGCGGGGGCTTCGGAAAACTGGTTCAATAAGATTAAGGGATCCTTGAGGGTCGGTATTGTTGTCGACGATGACCTTAAGTTCGTCTATGCTCCGACTCAGCCATCTTCTACCGAAACTGGCAACGATGTTAATGCCACCATGGGCTGGAGCTGCGTTGCTTCGGCGGGGGATACGACCCAAGTAGCAAGTTACATGCACTTGTATGCCGACAATCTTGTTGACCAGCAGAATGGTAACTGGGCAGCCGCAAAAAACGGCACTCTATATGATAAGCCGGCTGGGCAAAACGGTAAGGCCATCGACACGAATGTTGGCTATAACGGCACTCATATAAAGGTCGTCATCTGGATGGAGGGCACGGATTCAGATTGTGTAAATGTGTCCGATTTGGATGATGCCCAGAAAGCAAATCCAACGTTTAATGTCACGCTCAATTTGGTTGGCGTAGCGACTGAATAGTCGGTCAAAATAATCGCAGCAGTGTAATTAAAGACGAGGGCCAGTTCAATCAAGAACTGGCCCTCGTTTGTTTATGCCAAAAGCGCTTTGGCTACAGCCCGTACACTTCAACCATGGCTTCGCCGATGCGATGGGGGACACCCGTGACCAGGGCATTGCCCATGCAGAAGGCTCGATGGCCATCGGTCATGCCGGTGTCGGTCCAGCCCTTCGGGAATCCCTGGAGCTGGTCGAGTTCGTCGGGAACAAGACGACGGAAACGACCGTCGGGGCACTCGATGACATGCTTAAAGCGGCTGGCTCCCGTGCCGCCTTCGCCCGTGAGAATCGTACGGCTTGGTTTGTCGATAGCATCCGGGAAGCTCATGGCACCCTCTGAATACGTATACGTAAAGCCGGTTTTCTTATTGGTGCGCTCTTCGCGTTTGCTGCCCTTGAGGTAGCGCCAGTCGGGAAGCTTTTCGTCAGAGATGTAGAACTGTTCCGGAACATTCGCCTCGTCAACAAGCACATCGCCAAGTACGCGGCGCTCGCCGTGATAGTCCTCGGCGAAGTCGCAGGTCAGAACGTGGCAGTCCTGCATGACGCCGGCATTCTTAAACTGAGAGGTCTTTTGACCAACGCCAAAGCGAGTCGAGTTCTCGTAAGGATCGGGCAGGACATCGAGTTCCGCAATTTCGTCAGGGTAGATGGCGGGGAAGGCCTTCGCCATAACGCCGTTGTGCATGCGGTCAACAAGGTCGACCTTGCCAGCGTTCTTCTCGCAGAAGATGTAAACGCGTTTGCGGCGCTGGGGGAAACCGTATTCTGCTGAGTTGACCACGCGCCATTCGACGGTGTAATCGAGGTCGGCAAGGCAGCTCAAGATGATGGCGAAGTCTCGACCGCGCTGGGATGCGGGCGACTTGAGCAGGCGATCAACATTCTCAAAGAGCCCGAAGCGGGGCTTCTTCATCTCGAGGAAGTGATAGATATCCCACCAAAGGACACCCTTCTTGCCTTCGATGCCATGTGCCTGATTGAGCGGACGTGCGACGGAGTAATCCTGGCAAGGGAAGCCGCCGACGACCATGTCAACGTCGGGGATTTCAATCTCGCTGGCTTCAGCCTGCTCCAAGACTTTATTAATATCTTCGTTGACTACGGAATCCTCGCCAAAGCGGTCCATATAGCAACGTGCCGCGAACTGACGAGCCTTTGTTCCGGGCGGTTCCCACTGGTTGGCCCAAATGGTGCGAAAGGGTCCGGCGGGCTTCATGTAGAAATCCGGATAACGGGGGTCGGCATAGCCTTCGAGGCCTAAACGGAATCCGCCGACACCGGCAAACAGCTCGGCAATCTTGACCTCTGACATGCTATTCCAATCGATATAACGAACGTTTATAAACCAAACTACGATAACCGATCTGGCAAAAAAGATCAACCCTTAATTTTAGCACTCTCAGATAACGTTCATTATTGCAGTATGGCGCACGTCATGGGCTACCATGGGGCTAACTGCGATTTTCGGAGGTATCCTATGTCCAAGAAGCACCTCGATTTCAAGCGCATGCTTGACGATACCGATTTTTCTGACCCCTCAAGCATTGAGCGATATGCTGCCAATCTCGACGGGATGACGTTTCGCGATATTCTCGAGCTTGGCATTGCGCCGGAGGGGGAGAGCGCGCCCAAGGACTTTGGGTCCAAGAAGTACAAGGGTGGCATGGGAACCCTGATCGAGGAGCGTTACTTTGGCTATAAGGCCAACAGCGATGATCGGCCAGATTTTCCGGAGGCAGGCGTTGAGCTCAAGGCGACGTGCTTCGACGTGCTCAAGAACGGTCGCAAATCTGCCGGCGAACGCCTCGTTTTGACGATGATTCCTTACGATCGTCCGGTGACGCTCGATTACGACAGTTCACATCTTAAGACCAAACTCAGCAATATTCTCTTGGTTTATTACGGCCGCGACCTCTCAATCGACAAATACGACCAGCGCATTGAGCGTGCAGTTATGGTCCGTCTGCCCGAAGAGGACATGAAGATCATTCGCGCCGACTACGAGAAAATCATTTCGTACATTCAAGATGGTCGCGCCGATGAGCTTTCGGAGGGTATGACTACCTACTTAGGCGCCTGCACGAAGGGTAAAACCGAAGCGAAGATGTGGGTTGACCAGTATTATGAGTACCTCAACACCGATACGGGCGAGATTGAACACCGTCGCGCGAAGCGTCGAGCCTTTTCGCTCAAGCGCTCGTATATGGACTACGTGCTCCATACCTACGTGCTCGGTGCCCCGCGCGTTGGCGAGAGCATCGTCCAGGCCGGCGACGATCCCATTGATTTCGAAAGCTACGTAACTGGACTTATCGAGTGCCACTATGGTGAAACCGATCGCCAGATCGCGGAGCAGTATGGGTTGGAGTATACGGGCAACAAGGCGCAATGGACGACGATCGTTTACCGCATGCTCGGCATTAAAAGCAATGCCGCCGAGGAGTTCGTTAAGGCTGGGATTTCCGTTCGGGCTGTTCGCGTTAATAAAAAAGGCCACATCGAGCAGGCGATGTCCTTCCCGCCGTTTAAGTTTAAGCAGCTGATTAACGAGGATTGGGAAGCGTCGCCTTTCCGCGCATGCCTCGAAACCAACCGCTTCTTCTTCGTTGTGTTCCGTGAGGACCACGAGGGTGTGCTGCATCTTGATCGTTGCCTGTTCTGGGCAATGCCGGCAAACGAAATCGAAGGTCCCGCAAAGGCTTGCTGGGACGAAACGAAAAAGGTTATTCGCGAGGGAGTTGAGCTAAAGCCGTATAGGGATTCGGCAGGAAAGCTCAAAGTGGCCAACAATCTGCCTGGTATGGCTGACAATCCAATCGTTCACGTTCGCCCACATACGTCGAAAGCTGCGTACAGATTCGCCGATGGCACCGAGGTCGGCGATATCGCAAAGAACGCTTACGAACTGCCGGATGGGCGCTGGATGACCAGGCAATCGTTCTGGTTCAACAAGAGCTATCTGGAGCACATCCTGGGACTGTAGGTCCTCGAGCCCGCAACTCAGCTACCTGCGCATACTCGATTTTCGAGGAATTCCACACTCGATTTCCGAGGATAACTGGACTCGATTTTCGAGTTTTGCCCTACAGGTAAATTCCCTCGCACAGGGGCTTGTGGAACTGGATGTGGTGGTCGCGTGCCCAGGTGAAGAGTGCCTGGTCAAAGTTGCTCTGACTGGCGGGGATGCCAAAGACGCCGGCGACTTTCACGCGCACGAACTCCAACGCGGGCAGCTTGTTGATGGCCGTGAGCGCAAACGGCGACGTGGGCTCCTCGAACAGGTAATGGCTGCCTTGCAGCGCGCCGCAGGCGGTGCAGGTGCTGGCGAGCGATACGGTCTTGGTGGTGCGCGACGTTACGGGCTTGTAGCCGCAGCGCTCGCGCAGGTAGTCGCGGATCTCGGCCGGCACGCAGCCCAGCGCGGGGACGATAGCTATGGCGTTGGCGCGGGCGGTGTCGATCGCGATGTGGCCCGTGTCGTCCATGGCGGGTACTGCGCCGGGCGCAGCCTTGCTGCCCGAGTCCTCGGCTACCCGATACGGAATGCCAAAGGCCGTGACCGTTGTCTGCTCGTGGCACTTCCAGCATTCGCGCTTGCCCAGCACCAGGTAGATGTAGGGCGCGCTGGGGTCGGAGCGATCCACGCCGGGCAGCCACGCGGCAAAGGGCTCGGGGTTGACGCCATCGGGCACGTACCAGATCTTTTTGATCCGGTCCCACTTGGCGCCCAGGGCTTTGGCCTCGTCTTTGTGCAAAAAGGGAACATCGAGCTCGGTGCGCATGGCGGCTCCTTTGTGCGGCTTGCGGTGCATGTGCTCCAAGGATACCCCAGCGGCGGACGTCCGATGCATGCCGACGGAATTGCTGATGTTCTTGCTGTTGGCCGCGGCTGTTTGCAAACGCGACGGTGCCGTTGGGGCATTGCTATAAGTCAGCAAATGAGCAATTTGGCCGTCCAAGCAGTCGCAAAGCAAAATGGAAGTCCCGCGCCGTCAAGCAGTTTTGCCACTGCTGCACTACATAACCACAGTTAAACGCGGCAATTCGCTCTTGTACAGTCTTAACCGTGATCACACGTCATTAGTAGCTCAGAGGTTAGGGCGGTGACTGAATGGCTCGGTACAAAGGCGAGAATAGGGCATGGGAAGGAGCCGCTCGGCTGCTCGCAAATCCGGCGCGCGGACGTGAAGGTGTGCGAGACCCCCAAGCACGTGGCCGAGATCGGCGGGTGGAGCCTGCGCCAAGTCCAGAAGTGGTGCGCGGACGGGACGCTCCCCGCGATGATGATCGGCGGCACCTGGGCGATCAGCGGGCAGAAAATCTGCGACATGCTCGGCATTGAGGACTAGCGATGCCTATGGAAGCATTCAAGGAAAATGACACCGGTGGCCGTATGCTTGGCGGCGGGGCCACCGGCGGCGAGTGGACAGGCCGGGGGCCTGTCGTGGCTGCATCTTACAGCTCGGTCACGGGGAGCGCCGCCTCGCAGCTCGATTGCGGGGTGAGCCAGCATGAACGATAAGGAGAAGGCCGACTTGGCGTTCCTCTCTATGGAGCCGCCCAAGAACTACGAGACTTGGAAGAACATCGGCATCAGCTACGAGGCCGCTGGAGGCGACCACGACACGTTCCTCAGCTGGTGCTCCCACGACCCCGAGAAGTACGACGAGGCCGTTACCCGCAAGCTCTTCGAGCATGTGGACGAGGGCGGTAGGATCACGGCGGGCACGCTCTTCTGGCATGCGGCGAACGCAGGTTGAAAGAGCGCGGGCGACCATACAAGCGGAGCGCTTTGCACGGCCTCCGGCGGCCAGGACCTCTCCGGATTGCCGTACTTGGAACAGGCGATCAAGCAAATCGAGGCCAAGGCGTTTTACCTGCACTTCTGCTGTTTACGGGAAGCAAACAGCCGTTCGGTGACGTTTTCAAGCTCAGGTCTCCAATCCCTCTGATTGCTGCTAATCTATAAAGTTAGCGAGTTGAATTCTTTTCGAGTTTGTGACGCTCGCATACGGTCATTCTAGGACGCCGAAGGGGTGATTGCGATGAGCGTTGATAGTTCCACGGAGGATAAGGCTCAGAGCGCCTCCATTGGTGCTGTGGATTTGTTTTGCGGGGTCGGGGGTCTGACCTACGGTTTACGCACCGCTGGCATCGATGTGGTGGCTGGGTTTGACCTCGATTCCTCTTGCCAGTACGCCTACGATGCGAACAACGGCAAGGACAAGTTCATCTGCAAGAACATCGCCGAGGTCACCGGGGAGGAAGTCAAGGAGCTCCTGAAGGACTTTGACATCAAAGTCTTGGTAGGGTGCGCTCCTTGCCAGCCCTTCTCGAAGCACCGCAAGGACAAGAAGCATCGCGAGAAGCACAAGGACTGGGGGTTGCTTGCGCAGTTTGGGAGGCTTGTGCGTGAAGTGCAGCCAGATTACGTGTCCATGGAGAACGTGCCCGAGCTCGAGAAGGAGAGCATCTTCTCTGGTTTCTTGAACACGCTTAAGGAGTCCGGATACTCGGTGGAATACAGCGTCGTAAAGGCTGAGGAGTACGGTGTGCCCCAGCATCGGCGGCGATTGATTCTGCTAGCTTCTAGAAATGGGTCCATCAGCTTGATTGACCCTACGAATGATAACGCTCATGCTGTTACGGTTCGGCAGGCAATAGGTGCGCTGCCTGCCGTGAGCGCTGGCGGCTCTTGCAGGGGGGACTCTCTGCAAACGGCGTCGGCGCTATCAGAACTAAACTTGAAGCGCATTAAGGCTTCGACGCCTAATGGCACGTGGCGAGATTGGCCTGAGGACCTGAGGCTTGATTGTCATAAAAAGGCTGCTGGCCAAACGTACCCTGCGGTCTACGGGAGGATGGCTTGGGACGAGACGTCCCCAACTATAACTACGCAGTTCTATATGTACGGTACGGGCCGGTTTGGGCATCCAGAGCAAAATCGAGCCCTAACCTTGCGTGAGGGTGCCGTCTTGCAGAGCTTCCCGCAGGATTACAAGTTCATTAGGCCTGGCGAGAAGATCAGCAAGAAAGCTGTGGCACGGCATATTGGAAACGCCGTGCCACCAAAGCTCGGCGAAGCGGTTGGCAAAAGCATAATTGCCGCTTGCGTACACTAGCCCTCTTCTGATTCGGTCATACCGCGCCGATATTCACCGGCGTTGAGATAGGTCGAAACATCCTTGCGGAGCTGCATCAAAAATGAGTCAACATGATTGACTAGCTCCGCAAGCTCCGATGTTGTCACCTGATTGCTTGCTTCTGCAAACGAAATTGATCCATGAGCTAGGTCATTCCGTCGATTCTTGATGTCTTTAAGCTCGCTCTTAATCTCATCCCTCTTGCAGTTCGCTATATCATCATGAATCGATATTCCGTGGTCATCAAAGAGCTTGAGGATTTTGTCTGCATCTAGATTTCCACCGGCGATGGTGTTCCGAACGCTGAATTGAAGTACGTTATTTTTAACAGCATGATCAAGCAACCTCTTGCTTATGGACTCGGCAGTACTATTGCTGGCTTTTGGGTCGCTCAACCCGTTATACATTTGGGTATGGTGCCAAATCGATTGAAGCTTTTCGGAAACCTCAGCGTAGCCGCAACCCTCGTCCTTTACTCTGTCGTAAATCGCCTGCATGAGATTAGTGACCGAGTACTCAATGATGTTGTAGATCATAAGCTTGACGTTGGAGCGGATGACACTGGAAACGAGGGTCACATCTGGTGTCGATGAGGGCAGGCCACTGGGATTTGCCTTTTCAGCGTTTTCGTACGCTCCTCGCATTACAGCATTGTAGCGCACGCCCTCTGCGCCTTGGTCAAGCGAATCGAGCAGGGTCGCGAGCGTAATCATGCTCTTGGTCTCACCAAGGCGGTCGTTGTAGACCTCTTCGTACCCCAAGTTAAAGTCATTGGAATCCATAAGGTTTACCGCTCCGCCTTCAGCTTGTTGGCAACGAAATCAATGCGAGCTTTCAACTTGGCCTTTACGTTTGCCGAGTCTGACCGCACAAGGGTCTGGAACTCTTCGCAATCAACCCAAGACATGTCTTTGCGCGAAAGGTCCTTGTCCTCCGACAACGCCACGGCAACGCCGACCGCAATAGCTTCGAAACGCGCATGAGGAGTCGTTTTTCCTGTCGGTGTCTTTTTGAAACCCCTGTCTCCCAAGCACTTCTCAACGTATTCCAACATTTCTTTGAAGCGAGCGACGAGTTCATTGCGCTTGTCAGGTGACTCGGCAAGCTCGATGTTCATGCGATTCGTGTATTCATCCAGGTAACTAGCAACGCGGTCTTTGTAACCCTCGAAATCTGGGTAGCCGTCTGCATAGGCGAAGAAACGAGTGACAAGTTCCATGTCATCGTAGTGTTTGCGCGCCGTCTCGCTTAACGGGGCAAGTTTTATAAAGAGCGGATCATTGGAGAGCTCGCTTACTAGTTTTGTAAAATCGCCGCCCATGGAGCCACGGCGAATTTCTTGCGATTTGAGCTGCTTGCCCGATGAATTGATACGACGAAAAATCTCCTGTCGGACGTCAAAGGTGGTCCCTTCCTCAAGGTAAACCACTCGAAAGCTCGCGTTATCGAATCTTCTTTGTACTTCTATGGGAAGTTCTGAATAGGTCTTTCCGTTGACAGATGTAAGGATGTCTAGATTGCACAAGGTTAAATCGCCTCTGGCAAAGTTCACCAAGGCGTTCATCCTTTGCGCTCCATCAACGATTTCCGTTCTGCCATCTTCAGCATCGGCAAAGAACATGTAGGGAATGGGCAGGCCAATTAGCACAGACTCAATAAAGTAGCTGCAGTCAACGTCCGTCCAGACGAAGTTCCGTTGATAGTCAAGCGGAATGTAGAATGCATCAGCATTGAACTTATTGATGAGGTATTCCGCAACGTATTCGCGAGTGCTGAATCGCACATCCTTTTTCTTGTCGCGAATCTGTTCGGAAATCTCGATCGTCTCACTTTGTTGATCAGTCAATCGCCTTCACCTCAATCTATAGCAGGACGAAGCCAACTTAGGTCTGACTGGCTGTGGGATGTGAAGTCCTCTCCCATAACCAATGCTGCACTCTAATGATAACAGCAGATGCCTGGCATTAGAGTCGTGCCCCTCTGCCACTTTGTGACGTCCGTCTAGGCTGCTCGTATCGAGTAACTGGGCGGGCGCCTTGTTGTGCCTGCCGCGATTTGAAAGCAGGATACATGGACGGTGAGACTCATGGCGACGAGGCGGCGAAGGTCGAGCTCGCGGAAGGGCAAGAGGACGCGAGGTCGGCAGAGGTGGCGGACGCCCTTCGCTCGGAGATCGAAGCGGTGGAGGGCGCAGCAGCCGACGAGCGCGTGGAGTACTGAGCTCAGGCTCGCTGGGGCGCGGAGCGTCAAGGCCGCGCGTGCCCTTCTCGACGAACGCGGGGGCGACGTGGGCGCGCTCAAGGAGGCGGAGCCCTGGCTCTTCTCGGTCCCCCCCCGCGCCCGCTGGGACCACGGGGCTGCCAAACGCGGGAGCCGCTGTTTGTGTCGACGACAAACTGAACATTGTGGCGCGACCAAATTGAGCACTTTGGCAAACACGCCGCGTTAACCTATCCCACCGCCTTGCCGAGCATGAGCGTCGCCTCCATACGGTGACTCGCGCCGGTGAACTCGACCAGGCGGCCGTGGTGGACGATGCGGTCGATCATCGCCGCCGCCATCTTGTCGTCCCCCAGGACCGTGCCCCACTTGCTGAACTCAATGTTTGTGGTGATGACCAGGCTGTGCCTCTCGTAGCAGTCCGACACCCCCTGGAACAGCAGCCTCGCGCTGTCGAGGTCCAGCGGCACGTAGCCGAACTCGTCCAGGATGACCAGGTCGTTTCTGGCGATGTCCCTCATCGCCGCCTTTTGGGATACATTTGGGATACAGCGCTATATACAAGAAACCGGTCTACCGCATTTCCGCAGGTAGACCGGTTGAACAATTGGTGGGCGTTAGAAGATTTGAACTTCTGACCTCTTCCGTGTCAGGGAAGCGCTCTCCCCCTGAGCTAAACGCCCGATCAAGGGTGCGCGAGTGCGCAGGGAATAATATAACGGAGCTCCCACCCGGTGGCAAGAACTATTTTTTAAAAAGTGGCAACTTGCGATCCTATCGGCCCCCGATGGGGTGCGAGCGGCGCGCGAAAAGTCGCGTTTGTACCCCCGATGAACTGCACGTTCGCGTAAAATAATGCCCATTATGGGCAAATGGTGTCCAGGTAGTTTACAACACGGCATTTGGGGGAGGGGCATGTCGGACGCGCGCTCGTTGCGAAAACAGTTCAATCGCATGCTCGCCACGTTGCTGGTGGCGCTTGCTGCTGCCGGAGCCGTAACGTATGCCTGGTACATCTACAACGCAAACCGCCACATCACCGACGTTAAGATGGCCGCGGGCACGGGCGTGACCTTCCTTATCTCCAACGAGTACGACGGCGAATACAAAACCAACGCCGGCCTGAGCTTTACAGGCCTGCTCGATCCCGTCTCGACCGACAACGTGCTCAACGGCTTCCAAAAGGTAACGGGTTTTACTGGTGGAACCACCCAGGACTCGCTGTTTGCCAGCATGTTTGGCGCGGCAGAGCATTCCGACTACTACAAGACCTCCCTGTACCTGGCCACCAACTTTGCCGCGACCGACGTGTACCTGTCGGGCATTGACTTTACCGAGCAGGACCCGGCAAACCCCATCTCTACCGCTCTGCGGGTGGGCCTGGTTACCTATGCGCCGGGGCAGGGCGATACCGTTACGGGCCAGTACGTCTTTGAGGTCTCGGGCGAGCGCAATCCCCAGGCGCGCTACAACACGCTCGACGGCAAGGATGCCGGCGAGAACGAGCAGAATCACCTGGTGCTCGACAGCACCCGCTCCGATGGAACAACGGTTCATTTTGACCAGCTGACCAGCGCAAACTTCTGCGACTACAATGAAGACACCGGCATTGTGGGCCTCAAGGAGGCCACGACCAAGATCTGCAGCCTGCCCGCCGCTGCCAAGGGCGCCGACCGAAGCACGCCCGTGCGCGTGGACGTGTACGTGTGGCTGGAAGGCTGCGACCCCGACTGTACCAACAATCTGGCCGCCACCAGCCTGCAATCGCTGGCGCTGCGCTTTGCCGGCAAGCGTTCGTAAGGGGGCTGGACATGAGTGCTTCGAACATCAAAGACATCCTAAACTCGCGTCGTCGCATGGTTGCCGCGGCTGCATGGATGTTGGTGTTGGTAGCCGCCCTGAGCGCTGCCACCTACGCGTGGTTTAGCAATTCGCGCTACACCAACGTGACGCCCGTGGCGCACACGGTAAGCGACGAGGGCTCCGACCTGCAGATTGGCCTTTCGGCCAACGGGCCCTGGGACACAACGGCAACGCTTGCCGCCGCCGACAAGACGCTCTATCCCATCTCGACGGCAGACCTTTCCCGCTTTTGGCGCGGCACGTTCCAAAACGCCTCCGGCATCACGACCGACTACGCCGACTGCACCGCGCGGCTGGACGACTACGCCCTTTCGGGCACGCTGTACCTTAAGGGCAGCGATAGTGCTCTCAACGTGTACCTGTATCAGGGCCAGATGAGCGTGACGAACGACCCCCAGCTGCTGGCCGCGCTGCGTCTGGGCCTGGTCATTACAACTCAGTCGGGCACGCAAACGCATATCTTTACCTGCGACGATCTGGGCGACACCTCGGGCGCCACCAGTAGGCGTACCACCGCGCAAGACGGCGTGGTCGTGGCGCCCGGTGCCTCGGGCTGGACCTACACCGCCGACCCCGCGCGTGCCATAAGCGCCTACAGCATGGACGGCACCGGCGACACGCCCACGGCGCGTGCAGGCGCCACACCCATCTGCACGCTGGCCGCCAATGAGGTGGCAAGCGTTCGCTACGTTGTGTACATGGAAGGCTGCGACGCCAATTGCATCGACGAGGCTCAGGCCCGCGATGTGGTGCTGCAGCTTGCCTTTGCCGCGGCCAAGGCATAAGGGGGGCGAAGCGACATGGAAGACAAGAAGCGCATGCCAGCAGATAACCGCAAGGCCAAAACCCAGAGCGCTAGCTCCGCGGCCCCCTCCAGTGCGTCCGTCGATCGCCAGGTCCTCGAGGGCGCCGCCGTCCGCCGTCACGCCCGTCGCGCGCGTGCCTACATCGCGCTCGTTATGGTGGCGCTCGCCGCCACTTTGGGCGTCGCGACCTACGCCTGGTTTACCAACAACATGAAGGTCAACACCAACTCGGTGAGCGTGCACAGCGACACGTCCAAGCTGGTGCTAGAGCTGGGCGACGCCGATCGCGGCAGCTGGTCGCAGCAGGGCGATGCATCTCTGGCCTCCACCGCGAGCGGGGCCGTGACGCTCTACCCGGTCTCGACCTTTGACCTCAACGGCTTTGCGGCCTGCGCGCAAAACAACTCGGCCGGCGATGCCGCGGTGTTTGAGCAGGCAAAAGACAACGGCTCCACCTACTATCACGGCTGGATTGACCTGCGTCCCACCATTACGGGCACGGGCGCCAGCAAGGTTAAGGGCAAGGTGAGCCTGTATCTGGCCGAATCGCTGGTCCCGCAGGGCGCCAACGCCGAGCTGCTGCGCGCGGCTCGCGTGGGCATTAAGATCTCGAGCGGCAGCCAGGTGCTTGCCACCAACATCTTTGAGCTCGACAGTTCCGACAGCGGCCATCGCGGCGAGCATCCCACGACCGCCCCGGCTGGCCTTGCTGGCTACGCCGATGGCATGCTCCTGGGCTGGCAAAACGGCCAGCTCGCTTGCGGTGCCAACGTGACGCAGGACCCGGCCGCTTATACGCTGGACACGAGCGAGACGGCCGAGCGCCCGCAAAACTCGCTCGCCACGCTGGCGCTGGGCCAGACCTATCGCCTGGACATCTATTACTACATCGAGGGAACCGACCCCGATAGCGCCGACTACCTGCATCAAGACCCGGGCACCCTGCACCTGGCGCTCTTTGCGACCCTGGACGGTGAGTAGCCATGACGCGTAAGCAACCCGCCGCCAGCTGCACGCCCGCCACCGGCAAGCCCGCCGGCGCCGCCGCACCTGCCGACACCGACTTGCGCCGCAAGCTCACCACCACCGTGGTGCTGGTGCTGTTTGCCCTGGTGGCGATAGTCATGGCAACCTTTGCCTGGTTCTCCATCGCCGATAGCGCCAAGACCCGCATGCTCATGATTGATGCCAACGCCGACGGCTCGCTGCGCTTTGACCTGGACGAGCACTCCACGTTTGACGAATACGTCCACAGCCTGGGCTTCGACCAGATCTCGGCACGCATCGCCAGCGGAAAGGGCGTGGACATCGATGCATCCAGGCTCAAGCCCGTCACCACGAGCGACTACCAGACTTTTACCTTCGAGGACGGCTCCACCGCCGATCCCGCGACCGGCGCCTACTTGGAGTTCACGCTGCACTTTATGAGCAGTACGGACCTGCGCGTTCGCCTGACCGGGCAGGACGGCGACGGTGGCGCGTCCGGCACGCGGTTTAGCTCCGACACGCAGGGCATGGCCAGCGCCATGCGCATGAGCTTTACCGCCGACGGTCACACCTGGGTCTACAACCCCAACGGAGGCGGAGGCTCGTCCGGTTCGGCCACCGTCTTTGGGCTCGACTCGGGAGTAGCGAACGCGGCCAGCGACATGTTCGACCTAATAAAAGATACGGACAAGCCGGTAGCCGTTCGCATATGGCTCGAGGGAACGGACCCAAATTGCACTAATATGCTAAAGGGAGCTAACTATTCGGTTTCGATGCGCTTTGAGGGCATCGAGGAACAGTAGATATGCACGGCGGCCATCGGGCCGCGCACGACCTAGTCAGACACGGTAGTAAGGGACATCATGCAATCTGTTAAAAAGGCCGCATCCATCGCACTGAGCGTCGTCATGTGGATCATCATCCTGGTGGCGGCCCTGTACGCGTTTACCACGCTCGCCACGCGCGAGGACGGCAGCGTCTCGGACATCGCCGGCTTCACCCCGCTCGCCGTACAGTCCGACTCCATGGCGCCCACGTTTAACAAGGGCGACCTCATCGTCATCAAAAAGTGCGACACCTCCAAGCTCGAGGTGGGCGACATCGTGACGTTCCACACCATTATCGACAACGAGTACGCGCTCAACACGCACCGCATCGCCGCCATCGACGAGATCAACGGCATGCGCAGCTTTACCACCAAGGGCGATAACAACGACGTGGCCGATTCGCACATCATCAGCGACGGCGACATCGTGGGCAAGTACGTGTTCGCGCTGCCGCAGATGGGCAAGGTCATGGACTTCCTGTCCAGCTCCATGGGCTTCCTCATCGTAATCGTGCTGCCCATGCTGCTGTTCTTTATCTACCAGGTGTATCACCTTATCGTGGTGGGCATGAACCTTAAGCGCGCCATGGCCGAGGAAGACCGCCTGGCCGCCGCGGCCGCCATCGTGGACGCCGAGGGCAAGGGTGACACCGCCGCCGTCACCGCCGATAACGCCGCCGAGCAGCTCGCCCAGGCCGAGGCCAAGCTCGAGGAAGCCCGTCGTCTGAAGGCCGAGGCCGAGGCGGCGATGAGCGCGACCAAGCAGGAGGATACCGACGGTGAGTGAGTTTCTGGGATTTGCCTGGGAGCTGCTGGCAAAGGTTGTCTACAACGTCGTTGCCGTTGTGAGCTCCATCCTTAACCTGCTGGTGTTTGGCTGGGTTGAGTACTTCAACATCTTTATGACCTACTTCACCACGTTTGACCTGGTGGGCAAGATCGGCGCGGTCATCCTGTTTGCCATGCTCATCGCGGTCCCCGTGCTGATCGTGGCCATCCTGGTCCACCGCTACCGCATCAACCGCCGCCTGCATCGCGACGACACGTCCAACAAAGCGCTCTATCGCGAGATCGGCCGCCTGAACAAGCAGGTGCTCGACCTGATGGACGAGAAGAACAAGCTGCTGGCGCTCAAGGTCAATGCCATGGGCGGTACCAAGCAGATTCCGTACGTGGGCGCCTCGGCCCTGGCCGACGACCACCTG